>JBDLJV010000022.1:0-18938 GCA_039714175.1 Actinomycetota bacterium | reverse complement strand
TACCGTTTCGGGGTGGTAGACGCAATGATCACGAATTTCCACGCGCCCAGAACGACACTGATCCTCATGATTGCAGCAGGACTCGGCGATCGATGGCGCGATGTATACGCACACGGGCTTGAGAACGACTTCCGGTTCCTTTCCTTCGGAGATGCCATGTACATCGAGGTGGAACGATGAGTGACCCGGTCTCTTGGGCCAGCAGAGCATCCGATGGGAGCGCCAGAACCGGTGTGCTTTCCAGTCCCCATGGAGATGTGGATACACCGAACTTCATGGCGGTGGGAACGCGAGCAACTGTCAAGACGCTTGATACAGAGGATCTGGACGGTCTCGGAGCGCAGATCGTTCTGGCGAACACCTACCACCTGATGCTCCGACCTGGGGAGGATGTCGTTGCGGGCCTTGGAGAGCTTCACGGGTTCATGGCGTGGGACAAGCCAATACTCACCGACTCGGGCGGCTATCAGGTCCTCTCGCTCGATCCATCGATCTCCGAGGAGAAGCTCGTCTTCCGATCAACATATGACGGATCACGAGTGGAGCTCACTCCGGAGAGATCCGTCGAGGTCCAAGAGGCGCTCGGAGCCGACATTGCCATGGTCCTGGATGTCCCCGTCAATCTTCCTGCGTCCCGTGAAGCAACCGAGCGTGCGATGCACCATACGTTGCGGTGGGCAGAGAGGTCGAAGGCGGCCAAGACCCGCTCCGATCGGTCGTTGTTCGGGATCGTGCAGGGAGGTTCGGAGCCGGATCTCAGGCGCGAGTCGGCTAGGGAAACCGCCGCTATCGGCTTTGCAGGATTCGGTATCGGGGGTCTTGCAGTCGGGGAGACAGATGTTGAACGCGGCGTGGCAATAGAAGCTGTCGTGCCTGAGTTGCCCGAATCGGCTGTGCGCTACGTGATGGGTCTCGGCGACACGGAGGGAATCCTTGACGCTGTCTCGCGTGGAGTCGACATCTTTGACTGTGTCCTGCCGACACGACTGGCCCGGCATGGCAAGGCTCTGACGCGTGATGGTGACATTTCCATGAAGCGAGCAGAGTGGCAGGACGACGGTTCCCCGATCGAGCAGGGATGTCCGTGTGTGGCGTGTCGGAGGTACACGAGGGGATACATTCGTCACCTCGTCAAAACACACGAACTACTCGCCGACCGCCTGCTCACACTGCACAATCTCACGTATACCTATCGGCTCATGGAAAACATCCGTTCAACCATCACGGATGGCTCGTTCGATGCGTTCCGTTCTGACACCGTTGCGCGCCGCGAACAAGGGATTGGACGAGACCGCAGTTAGGATTCCGGCGTTCCGTCCGGAAGCCAGATCCGACATGGAGGCTGACGCCTTGACTCACTTCGCTACGTATGCAGGATTCCTCTTCGCTCAGGAGACCACCAGCGGCAGCAGTGCGCTGGGGTCCCTCCCTTTCTTTCTCATCGTGGGCGGCCTGTTCTATGTGCTGTTGATTCTCCCTCAGCGCCGCAGGCGGAAGAAGGCGGAGGAGATGCGCTCCGGAATCGAGATCGGCGACGAGGTGCGCACAATCGGTGGGATCATCGGTACCGTCGTCCGTGAGGATGGCGACGAATTCACCATCGATATTGGTGGCCAGACCATGCGTGTCGTCAAACGAGCGATTGCCGAAAAGACCCGGAGTGAAGAAGAGTGAACCGAAAGAAGGCATGGACGACACTGATCGTCACGGTCCTCCTCGCGTGGGGATCCCTGGCGACGATGCTTGCCGTTGGCTGGGCACCGAAGCTCGGTCTTGACCTCCAGGGTGGGTTCGCCATCACCCTTGTGGCTCCTGAAGGCACCGATGCTGCAACACTCGATACTGCAGCCGAGATCATGCGACGCCGCGTTGAGAACCTCGGTGGCGTCCAGGAACCCGAAGTTGCTGTCGTTGCAGATCGCAACGCGATCGTGCTCCAGCTGCCGGGTGTCGAAGACCGTGAGAGGGCGCTTGAAGCCGTCGGCACAACCGGAGAGCTCTCGTTCCGTCCGGTGCTCGGCGAATATCCCGTTTCTCCTGCGATTGTTGATCCAGACAGCGTCTTGTTGGAAGGCGACCCGACCGCTGATCCCATCCTCAAACCTGTGAACGAACTCGAGCCTGCAACCGGGCTCTCGCAGATCGACGACATCTCGAGGCGTTCGTATCTGCTTCAGGATTCGCCACCTATCGTCTATGAAGTCGGCGGGATCCCTGTCGAGTTCCAAAATGGCACCGTTGTCGACTTCCCCACGGGTAAGGACATCACCGATGCCAGGGCGCAATTCAGCTCCCAGGGTGTTGGCGGACAGTGGGTCGTTGTGCCGACGTTCACTGACGAAGGCGGAGAGAAGTTTCGCACGGCCACGGCGTACCTTGCATCGTTCCCGGTAGGCACCCCGGGACGACAGCTTGCGATCGTGGTTGATGGTGTCGTGTCCTCGGCGCCGGCAGTGGCAGCCGAGGTCTCACCGGCCGAAGGACTCGATCCGAATGCTGTCGTGATCACTGTCGGGATCGGAGAAACGGCCGAGCAGGACGCGAAGGATCTCGCAGCGATCCTCCGGTACGGTGCCCTTCCGACGACCTTCGAGCGCGAACGCGTCGAATCGGTGTCAGCAACCCTCGGTGCCGATTCGCTCCAGGCCGGGCTTTTCGCCGGGCTGGCTGGATTGCTTCTGGTCGCTGCCTACATGCTCTTCTATTACCGCTCCCTCGGCATCATCTCCATCATGGGGCTCACCGTCTTCGGTTCGTTCCTGGTTGGCATGATCATCCTTCTGGGGCAGACGCAGGGAACAACGCTCACACTTGCTGGTGTAACGGGTGTGATTGTGTCGATCGGCATCACTTCGGACTCCTACATCGTGTACTTCGAACGTATCAAGGAGGAATTCCGGGCAGGAAGAGCACTGAGACCAGCGATCACGCACGCCTTCGAGGGCGCATTCCGCACGATCATGACCGGCGACACCGTGACATTCGTAGGAGCGATACTCCTGTTCATGCTGGCCATCGGCCAAGTGAAGGGATTCGCCCTCACGCTCGGTATCGCAACAGTGATCGACGTTCTCGTCGCCAAGTTCTACACCCGACCGGCGGCCTACCTCATGGGCCGTGGTCCGCTCGGCGATGGAGGAGCGTTCTCGGTGAACGGGGCGATGGGGAAGGGTGACCGAATAGAGATTGCAGAACCGATGGAGGTGGCATCGTGAACGCCCTCGCACGCATGTACCGCGGTGAAACCAAGTGGGACTTCGTCGGATTGTCGAAGCGGACACTCATTGTGTCGCTGACACTCGTAGCAGCTTCGATCCTGGTCATGATCATCAAACCTTTCAATCTCAGCATCGATTTCACCGGCGGTGTCCTGGTATCGGTTGAGAACACTTCCGATGCATCGGTTGAGGAGATTCGGGGAGAGCTTCGCGGCATCGGCTATGCCGATGCACGTGTCCAGATCACCGGTGAAGGCTTCGTGATCGTGCAGACCGAGGCCCTCGATGCGGCAGAAATGGATACGCTCGTTGTAGCCGTAACCGATGTGGCCGGCGCCGATGTGAACGATGCAAACGTATCCGCGGTCGGGCCAACGTTCGGTGCCGAGGTGACACGCAAGGCCATTCAGGCCCTCGTTGTGTTCCTCATCGTTATCGCGTTGTTCATCACGTGGCGTTTCGAATGGAAGATGGCGGTAGCTGCGTTGGCAGCCTTGTTCCATGACCTGATCATCACCGGGGGGCTCTACGCGCTCGTCGGCTTCATCATGACCCCGGCCACGATCATCGCTGTGCTGACGATCCTCGGTTACTCGCTCTACGACACCGTTGTCGTGTTCGACAAGGTGACCGAAAACGTCCATGAGCACCATGACCGATCGACCTTCTCCGGAATCGTCAATCTGTCGATGAACCAGGTGCTGATGCGTTCCATCAACACATCTCTGACATCGCTGCTTCCAGTCGGCTCGCTGCTTCTGGTGGGTTTCCTGGCTCTGGGCGCCGAAACGCTCAAGGAATTCGCCCTGGCCCTATTCATCGGTATCGCTGTCGGTACGTACTCGTCGATATTCGTCGCAGCCCCGATTCTTTCCCGTTGGAAGGAGTCTGAGCCGGAGTGGGAGCGTCAGCGACGACGCGCTGGCAAAGGCGAAATGCAGCCAGCTGCCGTTTCAGAGGTTGTTCAACCGGAAGCACCTGCGGTTGCTCCCACATCCTCGGCGGCACCGAAGCCCCCGAAGCAGAGGCGCAAGCGTCGGTAGAATCCCCGGATGGGAAACGTTTCAGAGTCCGGTGGTGACACTGCCGTTCGCGCGAACGACGGGTTCGTAGATCCTGCGGTGCGCGGCAGAACACCCGATGCGATGTTCTCTGACCTTGCCCACACCTTCCTTGACAGCCACCCGGGTGGCGATGCCGATGTCATCGAACGTGCCTATCAGCTTGCCAAGGCCCAACACAAGGGACAGACCCGGGCGACCGGCGACCCGTACATCGTTCACCCGCTGGCCGTTGCCGAGATTCTTGCCGAATACGGCATGGATGGAGCGACGCTTGTTGCAGCCCTGATGCACGACACGGTTGAGGACACCGATCTGACCCTCGATGGTGTGGTCGATGATTTCGGCGACGAGGTCGCGCTCCTCATTGATGGGGTCACGAAACTCGATCGAATCAAGTTCTCGAGCAGAGAACACGCGCAGGCCGCGACCATTCGAAAGATGGCCGTCGCAATGGCCAAGGACATCAGGGTTCTCGTCATCAAACTTGCGGACCGGACGCACAACATCCGTACGATCGCTCCATTGCCGGAGGCAAAACAGCAGCGAGTCGCTCTCGAGACGCTCGATGTATATGCCCCCCTCGCTCACCGCCTTGGCATGCAGGAGATCAAGCACGAGATGGAGGAGACATGCTTCGGGATCTTGTACCCCGGACCGAAGGCAGAGATCGAGGCGAAAGTTGCCTCGCGATCACCTGAACGTGCCTCCTACATCGAATCAGTCATCGAAGAGTTGAGCGATGCGCTGGGTGACAACGGCATCACATCGGAGATCACCGGTCGACCGAAGCATCTCTATTCGATCTACCGCAAGATGGTCGCTTCCGGTCTCGCGTTCGAGGAGATCCACGACCTCATCGGCATCAGGGTGATAGTTGACGAACTGCGCGACTGCTACGGAGCACTCGGGCTCGTTCACACGATGTGGCCACCCATCCAAGGGCGATTCAAGGATTACATCGCCATGCCCAAGTTCAACTTCTACCAGTCCCTCCACACGACGGTCGTCGGCCCCGATGGCAAACCGCTCGAGGTGCAGATCCGCACACACGAGATGCATGACCGGGCTGAGGCCGGTATCGCTGCCCATTGGCGATACAAGGTCGATGGATCCGAGGAGGAAGATCTCCTTGTTGTCGAGGACATCCGTGACATGCAGGAGGATGCGGAGGACCCTGAGGAGTTCCTCGAAACGCTCAAACTCGATCTCTACCAGGATGAGGTGTTTGCCCTGACACCACGAGGCGATGTGAAAGCGCTTCCGCGAGGTGCTACTCCGGTGGATTTTGCCTACCGCATCCACACCGATGTTGGCCACCGGTGTTCGGGCGCCAAGGTGAACGGGCGCCTTGTTCCGCTTTCGACACAACTCGAATC
The DNA here is from genome assembly GCA_039714175.1 of Actinomycetota bacterium. Classification (GTDB taxonomy): domain Bacteria; phylum Actinomycetota; class Acidimicrobiia; order Spongiisociales; family UBA5794; genus B3-G11. Next base: position 13,280 of record JBDLJV010000022.1, on the reverse strand, counting down.
GGGCGACATCGTCGAGATCATCACGTCGAAGGCCCAGGACGCGCACCCGAGCAGGGACTGGCTGGAGTTCGTCAAGTCGTCGAAGGCAACAGCGAAGATCAAGGGATGGTTCTCGAGGGAGCGCCGGGAGCATGCGCTCCATGATGGACGGGAATCCGTCACGAAGGTTCTGCGACGTGATGGATTGCCGCTGAGCGGTATTGACGCCGATCTCACGGCCGTTGCGCTCCAGCTCGGTTTCAAGGACCTTGACGGCTTGTACCAATCTGTCGGCGACAACCGTACGAGTCCCCAGACGGTTGCTCAGCGCCTTGCCCGTCAGCTGAAGCCTGACGACACTGTCGAAGCCGTGATGGCCGAGCGACTCCCGACGCCGCACAGGCGAAGGCGCCACACCACGGGTGATGTCATTGTCGAAGGACTCGAGGACATGCTCGTTCGGATGGCGAAGTGTTGCGGCCCGGTACCGGGCGATGACATCATTGGTTTCGTCACGATCGGCAGAGGAGTGTCTGTACACAGAGCGGACTGCGGGAACATCGGTTCGCTCACCGATCGGGCTGAGCGGATGGTCGACGTCGAATGGGCGGCTGAACAGACAGGGACGTTCTACGTATGGATCCAGATCGAGGCGCTCGACCGTGCCAAGCTGCTCAGGGATGTGACGTCTGCGCTTACGGATTTCGGAGCGAACATCCACGCATCGTCCTCGGTCACAGGACGGGACCGAATAGCTCTCCTACGGTATGAGATCGAACTCTCTGACCGAGAGGCGCTCGAAGGTGTTCTCCACGGCCTCCAGAGCATCGACGGTGTCTACGAGGCCTACCGGATGGTTCTCTAGCCTCGGAGCAAGTCCCCCCTTGATCCTCAATCCACGATCCCGGTTGGTTGGGTCTGTGGTTGTCCCGAGCACCACGGGTATTTGTCTTGCATCGGCGATGCATGGTTTCTATGCATGAGCGCACCTTCTTCAGGTCCCCCTTTGATGGGGGGACGGATGAGGAGCGAAGCGACGAGTCAGGGGGGTGATGCTGAAACCTGGAGCCTGAAACCTGAGACCTGAAATCCTTCTGCATCCCCCTCCTGGCTCGCAAGCTCGCCTGTCCTCCCACCAGGAGAGGACCTCGGGTATGTGAGCGTGCGATCCCGGAACGGCACGACGTCCGTTGCTCACGGTCACGCGTCTACGGTTACGGGCATGTCCTTGCTGATCGACGGTGCCCCCCTGTGGCACTTCCAAACCAATACCTACGTCGTCGCTCCCCACAAGGGTGGACCCGCTGTCGTCATCGACGCACCACCGGATCCGACCGGTGTCGGCGACCTGCTGGCGAAACATGATCTGACGCCTGTTGCAGTGCTTGTGACCCATGGGCATGTGGATCATGTCGGTGGTATTGATGGAGTCGCATCACCAACGGTGCGCGCCTATCTCCACCCCGATGATCTCGACATGGCACGCCACCCCGGTCTTCAGCTGCGAGCACTTCTCGGCGAAACGTTTCCGATGGGCGATGAGGAATATGTGACCACGGACTTCACCAACTTGGCGCACGGGGAGCGGCTTGACCTTGCCGGCGTGAACTTCGATGTCCTCCATACGCCGGGCCACACGCCGGGTCACTGCTGCTTCTACATGCAAGAGGAAGGAGTGCTGTTCTCCGGGGACCAATTGTTCCAAGGCTCGATCGGTCGCACAGACCTGCCCGGTGGGTCCTACGAGACGCTGATGCACTCAATGGCCTCATACGTCTTGCCACTACCCGTTGAGACGGATGTGCTGCCAGGGCACGGACCTACCACTACGCTTGCCGCCGAACGAAGGCACAATCCCTTCCTCCAGGAGCTGCTGTGACCACCTATCGAGGCCCGAAGGGCACCTACGATGTCCTCCCACCGGATTCGGACTGGTGGCGTCATGCGCGGCGCAGGTTCGACGAACTCGCGGAACGGTTCGGGTATGGCATCGTGCTCATCCCGACATTCGAGGACACCGAGGTGTTCGCGCGCGGTGTGGGATCCGACACGGAAGTTGTCGAGAAGCAGATGTATTCCTTCGAAGACAAAGGCGGCCGCTCCCTCACACTCCGGCCGGAGGCGACCGCGGGAATCGTGCGTGCCCTGATCCAGAAGGGCGGTGTGCAGGGTCGGTTCAAGGGCGCCTTCTGGGGAGATATGTTCCGATATGAACGCCCCCAGAAGGGGAGATATCGACAGTTTGTCCAAGCTGACGTGGAGTACCTCGGATCAGACTCAGCTGAAGCTGATGTCGAGATCATCGAATTCGGATACCGATTTCTTGAAGCGCTTGATGTTCCTGACGTAGAGGTGCGCCTCAACTCGATCGGGGATCCTGACGATCGGAAACAGCACGCCACCGCACTGCGCGACTACCTCATGAGCCGCTTCGATGAGCTCTCCGACGATTCGAAGCGACGTGTCGAGACGAACCCCTTGCGGGTCCTTGACTCGAAGAAGGACCAAGCCGTGGTTGCCGAAGCGCCGGTGCCAACGGGATACCTCGGCGATGCTGCGCGTGAGCATTTCGACCAGGTCAAAGCCGGTCTCGATGCGCTCGACATCCCCTACGTGGTTGACGAGCATCTCGTGCGCGGCCTCGACTATTACACGCGGACGGTATTCGAGTATGTGCCGATCAGCTACGAGGCTGCACAAAGCTCAGTCGGCGGAGGAGGTCGCTACGACGGCCTGTTCGAGCTACTTGGGGGCAAGCCAACCCCTGCGGTCGGGCTGGCGATGGGTCTGGACCGAATCCTCCTAGCCTCCCGTTCTCAGGATGCGAGTGAACGGCTGGACGCGTTCATCGTCGTGACAGACGAGGCACTTCGTTCAGAGGCTCGGACCTTGACGTCGGCACTTCGCGCCAGTGGCGTGCGGATCGACATGACCGACACGCAGCGATCGGTCAAGGCACAGTTCAAGGAAGCGGATCGCTCTCGAGCGGGCGCAGCGATAGTCATCGGCTCGGAATGGGCGGACGGCGATGTCACCGTGAAGAACCTCGAAAACGGTGAACAGGAAGTCATAGCAGCGAAGGAGATCGAAGGATGGCTACGAGCCTGATGAAGACGATTGGCGCAGGGGAGCTCCGCTCGGACCACGTCGGAGAGACGGTCACGCTCGCGGGTTGGGTCGGAAGACGACGCGACCACGGTGGTGTCATCTTCGTTGACCTCAGGGATTCCTCCGGGATCGTTCAGGTTGTGCTGAACCCTGAGGACTCACCTGCAACAGAGGAGACATTGCACGGCCTCCGGACCGAATATTGCGTCCAGATCACCGGTCTTGTCCGACCGAGGCCAGAGGGCACCGTGAACGACGAGCTTCCAACGGGCGCCGTCGAGGTCGTCGCTGCGCATCTGGGAGTGCTCAGCCCTTCTGATGCATTGCCGTTCCAACTCGACGACAGGGTGGAGGTGGACGAGACGAAGCGTCTGCAGTATCGCTACCTCGACATGCGCCGCACGCGCATGGCGGAGAATCTCCGGGCGCGGTCACGTGCCATTTCAGCGATGCGTCGCGTCATGGAACGCGACGACTTCCTCGAGGTGGAGACACCAACGCTCATCGCGTCTACGCCGGAAGGCGCACGCGACATGCTTGTGCCGTCACGCCTACGTCCCGGAAACTTCTACGCACTGCCGCAGTCGCCCCAACTCTTCAAGCAGATGCTCATGATCGGTGGCGTCGAACGCTACTACCAGGTCGCCAAGTGCTACCGAGACGAAGACTTCAGAGCCGATCGCCAAATCGAATTCACACAACTCGATTTCGAAGGTTCGTTCTGGGGTCAGGAAGACGTGCTCGGCACTCTCGAAGAGATCGTGGTCGAGGTGGTGAAGGATCTCAGGGGCGAGACCGTGGAACTTCCGCTCCATCGCATGACGTACGCAGAAGCGATGGACAAGTACGGATCGGACAAACCGGATCTCCGGTTCGGGATGGAGATCACGGACCTTTCTGACGTCTTCGCCGAAACAGAATTCAAGGCGTTCGGTGGCGCCATCGAGTCTGGAGGAACCGTGAGGGGCATCAACGGGGGCAACCTCGGCCTGTCTCGCTCGGGACTCGACGGTCTCGTTTCTCGGGCACAAGAGCTCGGCGCCAAGGGACTCGTGTGGATGGTCGTCGAGGAAGACGGCTCCCTGCGCTCCCCGGTTGCGAAGTTCTTGTCCGATGCGGAACTATCCGGTCTCAAGTCCGAGCTGGCGGCAGAAACCGGAGATGTCCTGCTCATCGCTGCAGACGAGATACAGCGGGTCAGCCACATCCTCGGACAAATTCGCCTCGATATCGGTCAACCTGACGGAAATGACGAACTCGCATTCGCCTTTGTTGTCGACTTCCCAGTGTTCGAGGTGAATGACGACGGCAGCCTGTCACCTGCACATCATCCGTTCACGGATCCAGGGGACATCGAGACACTCGTGAGCACCCCTGAATCTGCTGTCTCCAAGGCTTATGACCTCGTCCTCAATGGCACTGAACTCGGTTCCGGAAGTGTCAGGATCCACGATCCCGAGGTACAGGCGAAAGTGTTCGAAGTCATGAACATCTCCGCCGAAGAAGCGGAGTCGAGGTTCGGTTGGTTCCTGGAGGCATTGCGTTACGGGACACCCCCACACGCCGGGTTCGCGATCGGTATCGATCGGATGGTGAGCATCCTGCGTGACGAGCCGAACATCCGTGAGATCATCCCGTTCCCGAAGACCCAGTCTGGCGCTGACCCCTTGACAGGATCGCCGAGCAAGGTCGAAGAGGATCAACTCTTCGAGCTCGGTATCGATGTGCGGACCGAGGTTCGTGCTGCTTGGGCCGAAGAGGCTGAGTCACCAACTGACTGATGGCAGCTGACGATCTCTTCGCCGCAAACAGGGAGGAGATCACTCGCGCTCAAGCGCCGCTTCCTGCACGCATGCGGCCGCGCACGCTCGACGAGGTTGCAGGGCAAGGACATCTCCTGGGTGAAGGAGCCGCCTTCAGATCGATGGTTGAGACAGGGAAGCTGAGTTCTCTGATCCTCTGGGGACCTCCCGGATCGGGCAAGACGACGCTTGCGAGACTGATCTCCAACGCCACGCACGCCCATTTCGAGCAGCTCTCAGCCACCAGTGCCGGGATCAAGGACGTCCGTGAAGTCCTGGCGCGTGCAACACAGCGGCTGGGCGAGGGGAGAGGCCGGACCGTTCTCTTCCTTGACGAGATCCATCGATTCAACAAGGCGCAACAGGATGGATTGCTTCCCGGTGTTGAAGACGGCACGATCATTCTCGTTGGTGCAACCACCGAGAATCCGTTCTTCGAGGTGAACAGCCCGCTCATTTCGAGGGCGACGGTGTTCCGCACGGAAGCGCTGACGCCTTCCGATGTCGCTGAGTTGATCGATCGGGCCGCGGACGACGCCATGCGCGGTGTCGGTATGCCGATTGAGCCTGACGCGCGGGATGCGCTTTCAGAACGCGTCGGCGGTGATGCGAGACTTGCTCTGAATGCGTTCGAGATGGCAGCGACGATCGCCGAGGGGCGACAGCTCGACGCCGTCGACAAGGATGCTGTTGCCGAGGCGCTGCAAAGAAGGATCATCCGGTACGACCGCACCGGGGACCGACACTACGACGTCATCTCGGCGTTCATCAAGTCGATGAGGGGATCGGACCCGGATGCAACTGTGTACTGGCTCCAAACGATGGTTGAGGCTGGCGAAGATCCGAAGTTCATTGCCAGGCGGATGATCATCTTCGCGTCGGAGGACATCGGTTTGGCCGATTCCGCTGCCGTCGGAGTCGCCAACGATGCGTTCCGGGCCGTTGAGGTGGTTGGGCTCCCTGAGGCCAACTACAACCTGACCCATGCTGCGCTCTATCTGGCCCTCGCACCGAAGTCGAACTCATCAGGAACGGCCATGTACAAGGGGATCGAAGCCGTTCAGGAGGGCCCGCACGCAGAGGTGCCGCCACATCTTCGATCTGGTGCCACCCAGGGTGAGAAGGACATGGGCATCGGAGTCGGTTATGTGTATCCGCACAGCGATCCGACCGCGGTCGTAGTTCAGCAATATCTGCCCGATGGCAGCGAAGAGATCACACTCTTCGAGCCCAAGCACACCGGCGCCGAGAAGGACGTTGCCGAACGTCTCGCCAGGATCGACAGAATCCTTGGAAAGCGACGGACGACAAGCGACTGACGAGGATCGTTCGTCGTCTGTCGTTCATCGTTTGTCAGGAGCTACGCTCCCAGTGATGTTCACTCGTGCACGGTGGTTTGTCTTTGGCTCGGCGGCGACGTTGGCGGCGACGGTCTTCGTCGTGAATCGTGCACGCACGATGAAGGAGCAGCTCACGCCTGAGGGTGTCGCCCGCGCTTCCGCGTCCCTTGCCGCAGACGCCATCGAGTCGATCGGTGTTCGCTTGCAACGCTCTGCACTCCGAGACGTGTCTGACGGGTCTGAGCCCAACGCGGGCTAACCTCGCCTGCCATGAACACCAACGAGATTCGCAGTACTTTCATCGACTTCTTCGCCGAGCGCGGCCATACGGCTGTGCCCTCTGCATCATTGATTCCTGTCGACCCAACGCTGCTTCTCACCGTTGCCGGCATGGTCCCGTTCAAGGCCTACCTCCTCGGGGAGGAGACACCGTCTTACGACACGGCTGTGAGTTCCCAGAAGTGTGTTCGAACCGAAGACATCGACATCATCGGGACCACGGCCCGCCATGCATCGTTCTTCGAGATGCTCGGCAACTTCTCGTTCGGCGACTACTTCAAGGAGCGCGCGATTCCGCTCGCGTATGAGCTTCTGACAGAGGCGTACGGCATCGATCCCGACAAACTCTGGTTCACCGTTCACGAGACTGACGATGAGGCCGCCAACATCTGGCTGAACGACGTTGGGGTCAACCCCGAACGGCTGCAGCGCCGGGACAGGGACAACTTCTGGCAGATGGGCGTCGCGGGTCCTGCAGGGCCGTCATCGGAGATCTTCTACGACCGCGGCCCCGAATACGGACCCGATGGTGGTCCGGTTGTCGATGAAGAGAGATTCGTAGAGGTGTACAACCTCGTGTTCATGCAGTACATCCAGGATGAGCCGTACCACGTGGTCGGAGACCTGCCGATGAAGTCGATCGATACCGGATTGGGTCTGGAGAGACTGGCGATGGTCCTACAGGGTGTCAATTCGCTCTTCGAGACGGACACTGTTCGGGAGATCATGAAGGTGGGGGAGCAGGCGACCGGCACAACCTACGGTGACGCAGAGCGTGCGGACATGTCGCTGCGAATCATGGCCGACCACGCCCGTTCGTTCACCTTCCTCATCTCCGACGGTGTTGTGCCATCCAACGAAGGCAGGGGCTACATCCTCCGTCGTCTGGTACGACGCGCTGTCCGCCATGCACACATGCTTGGCGCAACGGACCCGATTACCGAGTCGTTGGTCGATGTCACGGTTGCCGAGATGGGTGATGCCTATCCAGCGATCGTCGAAAAGCAGGAACACATCAAGCAGGTCGTCGGCCGGGAAGAGGCCGGGTTCCTACGCACTCTTGAGTCAGGGGAGCAACTCCTCGAGGTCGCCATCTCAGGGATGGCTGGTGAAACGGAGATCTCCGGTGCGACAGCATTCAAGCTCCACGACACGTACGGATTTCCGATCGAACTCACCGAGGAGATCGCCAGTGAACGTGGACTGACCGTCGATCGTGGCGGCTTCGACGACGCCATGGGTGAGCAGAAGTCTCGGGCCCGCGCCGCGTTCAAGAGTGCAGCCGACGAGGATCCGACGGACATGTATCGGAGGATTCTCGGTGGCATCGACCAGACCGAATTCACCGGCTACAGCGACCTTGCAGGAACCGCGCTGGTTCTCTCCCTCCTGAGAGAAGGACAGACGGTTGAGCGGGCCGATGCAGGAGAGGACGTCGAAGTCTTCCTCAGCGCCTCTCCGTTCTACGCCGAATCCGGAGGACAGGTCGGAGACACTGGAACGATCACGACGGAGACCGGCTCCATCCGGGTGTCCGATACGCAGTTGGCCCTGCCGGGGGTTCACGGCCACAGAGGGAAGGTCCTGGCCGGTCACGTCCAAGCGGGTCAAGACGTCCATACCGAGATCGACGGAACGCGCCGGGAACGTATTCGTAAGAACCACTCGGGGACGCACATCCTCCACGCTGCTCTGCGAAACGTCCTTGGCGACCATGTGCACCAGGAAGGATCACTCGTCGCACCAGATCGTCTCCGCTTCGACTTCTCACACTTCGAGGGTGTGGACTCCGAAGTGCTTCATCACATCGAGAAGCAGGTGAATGAGAAGGTCATTGCGAATTCGACCGTTACCACGGTTGAAACGACCAAGGAAGATGCGGAGCGGATGGGGGCTCTCGCCTTCTTCGGCGACAAGTACGGAGAAGAAGTGCGCGTGGTCAAGATGGGGGACTTCTCGACAGAGTTCTGCGGGGGCACCCACGTACCGACGACGGGACAGATCGGTCCGCTTGTGCTCGTGAGCGAAGGCTCGGTGGGCTCGAACATACGCCGAGTGGAGGCGCTCACCGGATCCGCGGCCTACGACCACCTCTCTGATCTCAGAGCGAATCTGGGGAACATCGGCACGATCCTGCGGGCCCAGCCGGGCAAGGAACTCGAAACGGCTCGATCCGTGGCTGAGCGGCTCAAAGCCGCAGAAGAACGGATCGGCGAATTCGAAGAACGCGAACGTTCCCAAGCGGCCGTGAGCGTCGTCAACGATGCCGAAACGATCGGTAATGCATCACTCGCCTCTGCGAGAATCGACGGGCTCGGAGGCGATGGCATTCGCGCCCTCGCCTTCCAGGTACGCGATCGTATCGCTTCAGGTATAGGTGCCTTCGGATCAGTCACCGACGGTAAGGCAGCGATCATCGTCTTCGTTTCGGACGACCTCATCGCTCAGGGTTTGTCCGCTGGCGAGATCGCCGCAGCAGGAGCAAAGGCGTTGGGCGGTGGAGGGAGCCGGGACCCGAAGCTGGCACAAGCCGGTGGACCGAATGCGGACGGCATCGATGAAGCGATTGTGCTCATGAAGGCCGCTGCCAGCGAGGCTCTGGCTCAACTGTGACCGGTCGATTCCTCGGTCTCGATCCGGGGGAGCGGCGCATAGGCGTAGCGGTATCCGACGTCACCGGTACCATCGCGTCACCGGTGGAATTCGTTGATCGTCAAGCCAGGAACCATGGACAACGGATCAAGGATCTCTGCGAGGAATGGCAGATATCTGAGATCGTTGTCGGCCTTCCTCTGAGCCTCGACGGCACTGAGGGGCCAGCTGCGATTCGTTCACGCGGATTCGGGGCGACGGTGGAAGAGCTGACAGGCCTCCCCGTGACGTATCACGACGAACGATTCACCACCGTGACGGCCGAACAAGCCCTCCTCGAAGGTGGTGTGAAGCGACGCTCCCGCACCTCGAAGAGGGATCAGATAGCAGCGGCCGTCATGCTCCAGGGCTTCCTGGACAGACGTAGGTATCAACATGAAGACGCAAACAACCGAGACACCTGAGGCCACGAAGGGCCGACTCCGAAAGATCGGCCTTGTTGTTGGTGTTGCCTTGGTCGCGATCCTCGCGATCGTGTTTCTCGCCCGCGGTGTTGCAAGCCTTGTCGGCGGAGGTGAGGCCTGGGATGTGGAACCGGGACTGCCGGTTGAGGTGACAATCGAAGCGGGGAGCTCAGCGACGAGCATCTACAACACACTCCACGACGCGGGCGTCGTCCGATCGAGCGAATTGCAGGCGGCTGCTCGAGCAGCTGGAGTCGAAGACTCGCTCCAAGCAGGTATCTACCAATTGTCGACGGACATGGACGCTCAGGACGTCGTGCGTGAGTTGGCATCCGGATCATCGATCGCGGTGAGTTCGACGTTCACCGTGATCGAAGGATGGACTGTTGATCGGATCATTTCGGAACTCGCAGAGGACACTGACTACTCCCAGGCTGAGTTCCAAAAGGCCCTCCGTGACGGAGCGGTCACATCACCGCTCCTGCCGGAGCCGACCGTCACAGATGATCCCATCGCCGCATGGGAGGGGTTGCTCTACCCGGCGAAGTACCCGTTGATCGAGGGATGGTCACCATCCCAGATCCTCCAACGCATGGCAGATGAGATGGTTGTGCGACTTGAGAAGGTCGACTGGACTCGCCTCGAGGAACTCGGCATCTCGCGCCACGAGGCTCTTGTGCTCGCATCCCTCATCGAGTGGGAATCCGGCACAGACACTGACCGGCCGATCATCTCGTCGGTTATCCATAATCGCTTGACCCAGGGGATGCGTCTCCAGATCGATGCGACAGTCATCTATGCCCTCGGACACAACCCGGGTCGAGTCCTTGCGGAACACCTGAAGGTTGAGTCGCCATACAACACGTACCTCATCGACGGGCTTCCGCCGACACCCATCGGCACGGCATCGCAGGCTTCGCTCGAAGCTGCGGTGAACCCGGTCGACAGCGCCTATCTGTTCTATGTTCTTGGCAACGAGGACGGTTCACACGTGTTCGCGGAGACCTATCAACAGCATCAGGCGAACGTCACGGCTGCCAAGGCGGCCGGGATCCTGCCGTGAAGTTCGCTGTCGTCGGCGATCCCGTCGATCACTCACGTTCACCCGCTATCCACAACGCTGCGTTTGCTTCCCTCGGAGTTGATGCCCACTTCGATTCTTGGCGCGTGGCCCCCGACAGCTTCGACGTCGTCGTAGAAGCACTGAGAACTGGTGAACTCCAGGGGGTATCGGTGACGATGCCGCACAAACACAATGCGTACGCCGCTGCCGACGAGTTATCTCTCGAAGCGTCACGCACGGCAGCAGTGAACACGCTCGTGATGCAGGACGGTGGCCTTGTGGGGCACAACACCGATGTCGCCGGGGTCCGGCATGCTCTCGCCGAGGTCGAACAGAGTGACGAGGCACCCATCCTTCTCCTTGGTTACGGAGGCGCCGCAGCAGCTGCGCTGCTGGCGGTGGACGGTCGCGACGTTTTCGTGTCTGGACGCGAGGTACCCAAGGCCCGGGCACTCATCGATCGTGTTCGTGTCGAAGCCGAAGTTCTGCCCTGGGGTGAACCGGTGCAGATGGCAACAGTCATCAACGCAACCCCGCTCGGTATGAGCGGGGAGCATCTACCGGATGGTGTTGTCGAACGGGCCGGAGCACTCGTCGACATGACGTATGGTCCACGACGGTCACCTGCGGTTTCCGATGCCTTGGCGATCGGTTATCCCGTTGTTGATGGCCTTGCGATGTTGGTTGGTCAGGCTGCCGAGGCGTTCGAGCTGTTCACCGGCGAACACGCTTCGATCTTCGTCATGGACCAAGCAGCCCGAAGCTGACCGTCGAATCAAGAATTGCGATCTGGTGAAACCCAATCGCCCGGACCGGCAGCGAACATCCGCCTTAAGTAGCGAACCGGGAACGTGAGCAACTTCCACAACACGTACAGGGCGCCCGCAAGATAAACAACCATGGCGGCGGGCGCAGCTATGAAGTCCCACGTGAACTTGCTGATCGCATGTTCGCGGTCTGGCTGCACGTCTCCCGGATCACGAAATACCATCTCCGTCCTTCCTGGCGTCTCCATCGTCTCACAACCGGGATCACGCGTGAATGGTCGGCTCGCCGTGTTCGGAACATCCAAGAGTCCGTATTGGTGGATATGGGTCGTGCATAATGCCGGTCACGTTCGCGGGATCGGCTGTCACGCGATGATGTCCGACACGAGAGATAGGGTTCAGCAATGGAGTTGACGATAGGGATGGAGCTTCCGTCTGGCGCCGCATGGAAGCACGCCTTCGACGCCCCGATTCCAGGTGGGGGCGAGGTCAATGGAGGCTTGGGGCGGGCTGACGCCTTTGTTGAGATCATGGAGGCGGCAGGGGCAGGACCGGATCAGGTCACGGTGGCCGTTGTGGTGCACGGGAAGGCTGTCTTCGACGTCGTCAATGCCACCCGGCACGTGAGTGAAGTCGAAGGGTCGGATCATCCGAACGCAGACCTGGTCGAGCGAATCCTCGATGCCGGAGGAGAGATCTGGGTCTGTGCCCGAAGCGCCGCTTGGCAGAACGTCGGCGACGACGACTTACTGCCAGGAGTCCGGTTTGCCCCGTCAGCGATGACCGCCCATGCCGAGCTGCAACGGAGAGGCTTCTCGTTGAACCCATATTGATCTGCCCGGAGAGCCCGATCGCCGAGTCGCTCGTCCAACCACACCCCAGAGACCCGCCTACCATGTTGGTGCATCGCATTTGTTGGGAGGCACAATGCTGATAGAGGACAGACTCAAGTACCTCAAGATTGCGCTCTACACAATTGGGGCGATCCTGATTGTGGGTGTTCCACTTCTGATGATGATCTGGCACGATGGCTTCGGATGGGACCCGGCGCAGCCCGAGTACGAACGGATGATCATGGGCATCTATGTCACCCTCGGCGTGTTTCTCATATTGGCAGCTAAGGATCCTCTTGCGAACCGCAGCCTCATATGGTTCACCGTGTGGTCCAGTCTCGTCCACGGAGGCATCATGCTGGTGCAGGCCATCGTCGACGACACCGAGCGTGTCAATCTCGTGGGAGACGTCCCGGCTCTCTTCATCGTTGCCGCCGTACTCGCATTCCTGATGCCCAAAGGTGGAGAGGCAACTACCTGAGCGCCACAGCGCCGAACCGCAATCCACATCACCCACGTTTGCCTATCTCATCGTTTGAAGAGATACGTCCCAATAGACGACCGATTGAGTCCGGATTGCTCGGACAAACCACCTGAAATCGCAGCACATATGCGTGGATTGAAGGGGTGCACGAAATCCCGGGTGTGCATGCACGTAGGAACAATCCCGTCGTGGGGTGCCACACGCGGAGGCGTCGCGGTTCATTGCCATTCTCCATTTCGTGTGCTGTAATCGATGACAATGCCCGAACACTTCAAAGTCAGCGAGGTTGCCTCCGGCGTCTACGCATGCATAGCCGGAGCGAGTCAGGCTGCAGTCGGTAACGCGGCCATCGTCGACACCGGTACCAGGACCATCGTCGTGGATTCGTTCATGACAACCGTTGGTGCTGCGGAGCTGCGGCTGGTGGCCGAGCAGCTCACAGGTCGATCGGTATTCATGCTCGTGAACAGTCACTGGCATGGTGATCACACGTTCGGAAACCAGGTGTTTGCGGATGTGTCGATCGTCGCGACGGAATCGACGTCCCGCTCTATCGCGTCTGATGCCAC
>JBDLJV010000021.1:0-19057 GCA_039714175.1 Actinomycetota bacterium | reverse complement strand
GTGGCAACGCTCATCGTGATTCCTGCCCTTCTCCCGAGAGAATCAGTAAGAGACTCCGAGCAGAACGGTTGATCCTCCGCGATTGCCCGTGATGCCTAGAATCGCCCCATGGGATGGATCATCACACTCGTCATCGTTGCCATCGGCGCCTTCTTCGTCGTGGCATACAACGGACTCGTCAAGAAGCGGAACCGGGTTGACACTGCCTGGGGTCATGTCGAGGTGCAGCTCAAGAGGCGCTCTGACCTGATCCCGAACCTCGTCGAGACGGTCAAGGGGTATGCCAGCCACGAGCGCGAGACGTTCGAACGGGTCACACAGGCACGTGGAGCAAGCAACTCGGCAAGCACACCTGCCGAGCAGGCTCAGGCAGACAACTTCCTCACATCGGCACTCAGGCAACTCTTCGCGGTGGCCGAGGACTATCCCGAGCTTCGCGCTTCAGAGAACTTCCAGAACCTCCAGGAGGAACTCTCCGACACCGAGAACAAGATCTCCGTAGCTCGCCAGATCTACAACGACACCGTGCTCAGTTACAACAACACCGTTCAAACGATCCCAACGAACATCGTTGCAGGGTTGACCGGGTTCAAGGCCCGGGAGTTCTACGACGCCGGCCCGGGAGCGGAAGAGGCGCCAGAAGTCAGCTTCTGACCGTGCGAAGGCTCGCCCCGCTCCTCCTCGGACTACTCCTCGTCGGAGTGCTCGCGAGCCCTGCCGCAGCCAAGTCCTACTTCATCGACGAAGCCGACGTGGATGTCGTCGTCCTTGACGACGCCTCCCTGGCCGTGACCGAGCGGTTGACGTACGCGTTCTCGGGATCATTCTCGGGTGCCTATCGAGATATTCCTCTCCGACAGGGGGAGTCGCTCTCGAACGTCTCTGTCACCGACTCGACCGGCACCTACCAGCTCGGCGGTTGCGTTGAGCTCGGATGCTTCTCCCCTGCGGGGACCTTCGGTGTTGCGTCGATTCCCGGACATGTCAGGATCGTGTGGCACTACGAAGCCGCCGATGTCGATCGCGAGTTCACGGTCGCCTACGTGCTCCATGGCGTTGCCACGGCCTACGACGATGTCCTGGATGTCAATCTCCAGGTGTGGGGTGACCAGTGGCCCGTGAGCGCCAACGAGGTGACCGCCAGAGTTCATGTCCCGGGGACACCCCAGAGCGGAGACGTGTATGTGTGGGGTCATCCGTACGGCATCGATGGATCAACGACGCTTGGCGATGACGGGCTTTCTCCCGCTCTCTTCGCCAAGAATGTCCCCTCCGAGACCTGGGTCGAACTGCGTGCTGTCTTCCCTACCTCACTCGTTGGATCAACTTCGGGTGCCAGGGTCGAATCAGGCGACGGGCTACAGAAGATCCTGGACGAGGAATTGCTCTTCGCCGAACAGAGTGAGGCGGCTGCCCGGAATGCCGGCATCGGATTCGCAATCGGTGTCATCGCAGCCGTCGGGCTGTCACTCGGACTCGGACTCAGAACGTATCTCCGTTACGGCAGGGAGCCGAAGGTCGACTACGACCAGGACTACGAACACAGTCCACCAACGGATCTCTCCCCTGCTGAGGTCGGAGCACTACTGACGCAGGGCGCGGTGACCGAGAAGGAATTCACCGCAACGCTCTTCGACCTGATTCGGCAGGGAGCAGTCAATGCCCAGCCCACCCAGGTCACCCGATCAACCTGGGGTGGATTGCGGCAAGAAACGGTTTCGGATCTCGAATTGAGTCTCACAGGAGACACAACGGGGTTCCGGGACTTCGAGCAATCAGTATTGACCATTGTCAAGCGCGTCCTCGGCGACGGGTCCAGGCCACTGCATGAGTTCCGATCCGAGATCCGCGAGGATGCCACTGCAAACGCATCGACGTACGACACGTTCCAAGAACGAGTCATGGACGCAATCAAGCGGGCTGACCTACTCGATACCCGCGGAACTGCCGCGGCCGCCCTGAGTGGCGCTCTCGCCGTCATCCTGGCCGTGGGTTCCATCTTCGTTCTCCCGAAGCTGTTGAGAGGCCAGCCAGGTGGCACAGCAATGGCCGTTCTGATCATCGTTGGCATGGTGCTTGGCGCCGTCATCCTGATCGTGACAGTCAGCTTCCGGCGTGTCCGCCACAAGCGAACGGTTGAGGGGGCGCTCGAGGCGGCCCGATGGGATGCGTTCAAGCGATACCTCTCCGACTTCTCCCAGATGAAGGACGCACCGGCAATATCGCTTGATCTCTGGGATCGCTATCTCATCTATGCCATCACGTTCGGCGTCGCCGAGGAGGTACTCGAACACGCGAGACTCACCGCCCCACCCGAACTCGCGGAGCAGTCGTCCATCTACTGGTTCGGGAACAACGGCTTCACCGGCGGCCACTCCCAGAACGCCTTCGCAGGCATCGAATCCGCTCTCTCGGGTGCGTTCGCTCCCCCGTCGTCGAGCGGTAGCGGCGGCGGCTTCAGCGGAGGTGGCGGAGGTGGTGGCGGAGGTGGTGGCGGAGGCGCCTGGTAGAAAGCGGTTTCCGACTTCCGACTTCCGACTTCCGATCAGGGAACGTACTGCTCGAGGATCTCGGTGATCTCGCCGTCGTTGACATAGAGCCACAACGGACAGAAATCGAAGGGACACGTCAGATAGCCCGCCGGCTCGAGGAGCCAATCCGGGTACGAGATCGGGTCGTGGCCGATCGACGCGGGATCGATGTGATGCACAACGGCTCCGCTTGCCACCGGAACCGTTCGCAGCGTCGGATTCTGGTTAACGATGTAGTAGTCGTTCTCAGCTGTATCACCGTACGTATCGGCGATCTCCCAGGCCAGATCCCCAAAATACCAACAAGCGAGGTCGAACTGGAGCGACGTCGGGTTCCCTGCCGTGACATATCCGAACCACACGCCCGAGGGCAGTGATCCTGCTCCCGGGGAGCAACCCGAGCCGGAGGCACCGTCCGTCGACATCGGATCTGGTGGATACAGTGATGGCGATGCCGCGTAATACACCGTCGTTGTCGTTGTGGGTGGCAGCGTCGTTGTGGGTGGCAATGTCGTTGTCGTTGGAGCAGTTGTTGTCGATTCGGCGAGCGAGGTCGTCGTCGTCGAGGTGCTCGCAACCGTGGTCTGCACCCCAGACGTGGTTGTACCGATTTCAGACACCGTCGTTGCAGTCGATCCCGGTGCGGACTCGGTCGCCGAAGTGCAGCCTCCAAGCATCACCACCACCGTCACGAGCGTCATGAACCTAGTTCCACTCCACACCGTCAACCCCCGTTCATCGGCATCAGCCAGCATCGTCTCATGGATCACGTTCCTTGGCGAGTCACGACTCCGGTCTTCCTTCTACTCTTCAGCTTCTACCGTTCTCCAGGAGTACCCATGATCCAGATCTCGCCGAATGATCCCGTCTTCAACGCTGAAGACACCGATCCATCCGTGTCGCCGGCTGACGACTTCTACAGGTTCGCCAACGGCGGATGGCTGGACTCGAACCCGGTACCCCCCGAATACGGATCCTGGGGTGCTGCGCACGAACTGCACGTGCGGAACGAGAACATTCTCCACGATCTGCTGGTGGCGGCGGTGGCAGCTGATGCACCACTTGGGTCCACGGAACGAACGGTCGGCGACTACTACCGGGCAGGGATGAACACCGAGCGGATCGAGAGCCTCGGTATCGAACCGATCCGACCGTGGCTCGACCGTATCGAAGGACTGTCCACCGCATCCGACATCCGTGATCTCGTCGTCGACATGCACCGCAACGGCATCGGATCCCTGTTCACGGTCAGTGTCATCCCCGACTTCGACGACCCCCAGAAGAACCTGCTCTATCTGGGCCAGGGCGGTTTGGGGCTCCCCGATCGTGACTACTACCTCAGGGACGATGAACAATCCCAAGCGCTGCTTGAGGCGTACCGGGCACACATCGCCACGATGTTCACCCTCGCCGACGTTGACACGGATTCGCCTGCGGACGCTGTGATGACGACAGAGACAGCGATGGCTGAAGCCTCCTACACGAACGTCCAGATGCGGGACGTCGATCTGATCACGAATCGACACGGCATGGATGTTGTCGACGGCCAGATGCCCCGGTTCGGTCTCCGTCGCTATCTCGAAGCGATCGGCGCGGGAGACGAATCGACCGTCAATATCGACAACGTTGGCCTGTATCCGATCCTTGACGACATGCTCGAGACGACGTCAATCGATGATTGGAGGACCTACTTCACATGGCACCTCCTCAGATCAACCGCATCCGCTCTCCCCGAGGTCTTCGAGAAGGAGTCCTTCGAGTTCTACGGCAAGACACTCGCCGGCCAGAAGGAGCAGAAGGATCGCTGGAAGCGGATCCTCGGTGCGGGATCCGAAGACATCGGCCAACTCATCTCCCAGATCTACGTTGCCGAGAACTTCACACCGGAGGCAAAGCAGCGTATGGAGCGGCTGGTTGATCACCTGCTCGATGCCATGCGTGAACGGCTCGAGACGCTCCCGTGGATGGGTGAGGACACGAGGTCCGAAGCGCTGGCAAAGCTCCAGGGCTTCGGGTACAAGATCGGGTACCCCGACGAGTGGCGCGACTACACGGGACTCGAGATCGATGCAGATGGCTGGCTGGCGAACCGAATGGCAGCGGCTCGTTTCGAGTTCAACCGGAACATCAACAAGCTCGGCAATCCGGTTGATCCCCACGAGTGGAGCATGGCTCCCCACGTTGTCAACGCCTATTACCACCCGTTGCGCAACGAGATCGTGTTCCCTGCCGGCATACTCCAGCCGCCGTTCTTCACCCTCGATGCGGACGAAGCCGTCAACTACGGCGCCATCGGCGCGGTCATCGGACATGAGATCACGCATGGATTCGACGATCAGGGAAGCAAGTTCGACGCGACAGGGCAGATGCGGAACTGGTGGACCGATGATGATCGGCATGAGTTCGAGACAAGGTCCGGGGTGGTCGTTGACCAGTTCAACTCCTTCGAGATCGAGGATGGCCTCGCTGTCAACGGTGAGCTCACATTGGGCGAGAACATCGCCGACCTCGGTGGACTGAAGGTCGCCTACGCCGCGATGCTGGCCGTCAGCAGCGACGACCCTCCTGTCCACGGCTTGTCACCGGCACAACGCTTCTATCTCGCGTATGCGAGAGCGTGGCGTCAGAACTACACGCCTGAGTACCTCCGGCTACTCGTGAACTCGGATCCCCACAGCCCGAGCCACTTCCGGTGCAACGGTCCCCTGAGCAATCTCGACACGTTCGCGTCGGCATTCGGCATTGCCGACGATGCGCCGACGATGCGCCCGCCCGCCGAACGAGCCAGTGTCTGGTAGATCGCCCGAAGACGAGTAGTGTCGACGCCATGGCAAAGGAATACCACCTGACACCGGGTCGGAAGATCAGCAACAGCATCGTGAAGCTGATGACCAGGTTCGACAAGGGACCTGCGTGGAAGCTCACCACAACTGGCCGGAAGTCCGGTGAACGTCGGGACGTGATGGTGACCCCGGTCACAGTGGATGGCACCGAGTACCTCGTTTCCCCGTATGGAGCTGTTGCGTGGGCGCTCAACCTCAGGGCATCTGATCGATCGACACTGTCGCGGGGCAACACAACGAGCCGAGTGAGGGCAGTCGAAGTGGACGGTCAAGAGGCAGGAAAGGTACTGGCCAAGTACTACCACGAGAACCGGAAGTACGTTGCCGACTACTTCGACCTTGCCAAGGATGCCACGATCGTCGATTTCACCCGCGTCGCGGACCAACACCCTGTATTCCGTGTCGAGCATCCGATGTGAATCGGCTGTCGACTGACAGCCGACAGAACGCTTCGCTCTCAGAACGCTTCGCTCTCAGACTCCGGAATCTGACTTCCGAAAGTGAGCGCAGCGAACGTTCCGACTTCCGGAAGCGAAGCGTTTCGGTCAGCGCCGGAGGTGGTCCCAGAAAGCGGCGATGAGTGCCGCGGCAACCGCTATCCAGACTGCTGGTTGGCCTGTCGTGACAGCGAGCACGGCAAGGGCGATGGCAAAACCAATGCGGAGCATGCGATCCCGCGGATTCATCACTGACTTCGGCGGCTCACCCGACTCGGCAGCACTGAAGAGACGCTTGAGCGCCCCAGGGGTCTGAGCCCCGACGGCCCTCCCGATCTCCTCGCCGTCGGCGAGAGCGACGATCGTCGGTACGGCCATGACGTTGTAGGCCGATGCTCTCTTCGAGTGACGCGCCGAATCGAGGGGAGTGAACGCGACCCTGGCGTCGAAATCGTCGGCAACCTCTTCAACGAGGGGCGTCATGATCGAACAGATGCGGCAGCTCGCACCGGTGAAGTAGAGGATCTCAGCAGAAGCAGGCATGCGGGAAGAGTAGAACGCCGGTCGTTCATCGTCAGTCGTTCATCTCGTAGTACGTTGGCTCCATGGAACGAGAACAGGTCTGGTCCCTCTACGGAAGCCATGTCAACGCCGGCAAGATCGCTGCCTATGACCAACTCGGGCTGAACGTCGTCATGGGTCAGCGCTCCGGCATACGGTTCTCCGACGCGTACAGCGACCGCTCGTGGATCAACTGCCACTGCAACGGAGGGCTGTTCAACCTTGGACACCGCAATCCTCAGGTGATCGCGGCGGTCGAGGAATCTCTTTTGACCGTGGACATCGGCAATCACCACCTCCCCACACCGGGACGGGCGGAACTCGGACAGCGCCTGGCAGCCACGACCGGCAACCATCTACCCGGGGTTGTCTTCGGCGTGTCAGGGGGCGAGGCGATCGATCTCGCCATCAAGGTCACCCGCGCTGCGACGGGGCGGACGGACGTCGTGTCTGTCGAGGGCGGCTACCACGGCCACACCGGCCTTGCTCTCGCAGCTGGCGACCCCCAGTACCGGGATCCCTTCGGACCCAATCCTCCCGGCTGGAGTCAGGTGCCGTTCAACAGCATCGACGCGATGAGGCAGGCCGTCACTCGCGAGACCGCGGCAGTGATACTCGAAACGGTTCCTGCGACCCTCGGTATGCCGATACCGGATTCCGACTACCTCCCGGCCATCCAGCAGATCTGCGAACAGCACGGAGCGAAATTGATCCTCGACGAAGTGCAGACCGGCCTCGGGAGGACGGGGCGAATCTGGGGCTATCAGCACTTCGATGTCCAACCCGATGTCGTTGTGACGGCGAAGGCCCTCTCAGGCGGTATCTACCCGATTACTGCGACGCTCATGACCCGAGACCTCCACTCGATCTTCGACGACGACCCCTTCCTGCACATCTCCACCCTGGGTGGGGCAGAACCCGGATGTGCAGCCGCACTCTCGGTCCTGGACCAGATCGAGACACCAGGGTTCCTCGAACGGGTCACAGAGCTCGAGGTACGATTCGTCGCCGGGCTCTCCGGAATGCCATTCGAGCTACGACACCTCGGACTGATGATGGCCCTCAAGTTCCCTGCACCAGGAGCGGCCGTCATGGCGATGCAACTCCTCTACAACGAAGGTCTCTTCGCCCTCTACGCGAACAATGACACATCGGCGCTGCAGTTCTTGCCACCGCTGATCGTGACCGACGAGGAGGCCGACGAGATCATCAACATCGTCCGGCGAACCTTCGCATGAGAGCCGAGTTGAACCGACTGGAAGCCGAGGCACATCGAGCGATCGAATCGGGGGACGCAGCCACCCTGCATGTCATCGATTTCGGGGAGATTTCGACGGTTCTCCCCCTGTCGACCCCCGACGGCGAATACGTGGCGAAGCGACTCCCCCCATTCCCTGCCGGCACATTCGAGCACTACGCCACTACATTCGATCGCTACCTCACGGTGCTCGCCGACCTCGGAACAACACCTGTCGACTCGCATCTTGAAGTGTTCGGTGGAGACCCATCCACGGCGTACGCCATCCAACCGTTCATGCCAACGCTGCTTGTCCGACAATTGCGCGACGCCGATGAAGGCCGCGCACGGATGCTCAGCGCCACACTGGCCAACATCGTCGCAGACACAGTCTCTCCGACCGTCGGACTCGACGCGCAGGTATCGAACTGGGCGATCACCGAGGAGGGGACATGGCGCTACCTCGACGTAACGACACCGATGCTGCGGGACGCAAGCGGTCAGGAAGAACTGGAACTGGGGATATTCATCGCCTCACTGCCTGCTGCGCTCCGCCCGGTCATTCGCCGATTCGCTCTCACCGGGATTCTCGATGCCTACTACGACCGGCGCAACGTGCTACTGGACGTTGCAGCCAATCTGCACAAGGAGCGCCTCACTCATCATTCGAGAACGATGATCGAGGAATTCAACAGGGTCATCGACACCCCACTCACCGAGACCGAAGCCGCCAGGTACTACAGGTCCAATGCCTTCATGTGGGAAGCCCTGCAACGATTACGCCTGATGGATCGGTGGTGGCAACGGAGGGTGCGAAGACGCCCCTATCCGTTCCTGCTGCCGGGAAAGGTCAACCGCTGATGCAATCCGAAGGAGCAGATGATGTGTGACACGATCGTCGTCATCAATCCCGACGGCGTCCTGTTCGCCAAGAACTCGGATCGAGATGCCAACGAGGCACAGTTCCCTGAGTGGCACGCCGCCGCGGACCATGCTCCGGATGCGACCGTGACAACCACCTATCTGACAATCCCCCAAGTGCCCCACACCTTCGCGACGCTGCTCTCACGTCCATTCTGGATGTGGGGAGCGGAAATCGGAACGAACGAGCACGGTGTCACGATCGGAAACGAAGCCGTGTTCACCGACCAGCCCTACAACGACGAAGGCCTGCTCGGCATGGACATGATCCGTCTGGCGCTCGAACGGGCTTCTACCGCCGAATCTGCGGTCTCGGTGATCGTGGACCTGCTTGAGCGGTACGGGCAGGGAGGCGGTGCCGGACACGAGAACCGCTCCTTCACCTACCACAACAGCTTCATCGTCGCAGATCCAACCACCGCCTACGTGCTGGAAACCGCCGGTGATCTGTGGGCAGTTGAACATGTGACCAACGGGGTACGGACCATCTCCAACGGCCTGACGATCCCATCGTTCGCTGCGGATCATGCTGACAAGCTCCGCGGTCGGGTGGCAGCGTGTGCGACAAGGACGGCCCTCACGTCCCGATCAGCTGATGGTGCCGTTGGCGCCGGTGACCTCATGGCCGTTCTGCGATCCCACGG
This sequence comes from Actinomycetota bacterium, assembly GCA_039714175.1. Lineage (GTDB taxonomy): Bacteria > Actinomycetota > Acidimicrobiia > Spongiisociales > UBA5794 > B3-G11. Next base: position 9,883 of record JBDLJV010000021.1, on the reverse strand, counting down.
GGAGACGCCATGGCCGAAGTATCGAGCGCTCAACGGAACGCTCACCATGCCGTGCATGCACGGAGGAGGTGTTGTCACATCGTCCTCATCAACAGCCGGGTGGGTATCAGACCTCACGACGACCACGCATTGGCTCACCGGCACGTCTGCCCAGTGCCTCAGCCTGTTCAAGGCACTGCGTGTTGACCAACCGGTCAGCATCGGCGAGACACCCACCGATGCTGCCGACACGGACAGCCTCTGGTGGCACCACGAACGCCTCGCCCGCCGCGTGATGGCTGATCCGGCAACGTTGGCGCCACCTTTCCTCGCCGAACGCGACACCATCGAACGCGAGTGGCTCGCTTCCCCACCGGACGGCCAGGACGCTTGGACCGCGCACCTCGAACTCATCTCGTTGTGGCTTGAACGAATCGGTGATCCGGTCAGAGACGCCCGTCCGGTATGGGCACGCCGCTACTGGACCAAGCGCGACCGAAAGGCAGGTTTGTAGACCGATGAGGGCCGCCCCTGCAGGGCGGCCCTCATCTCTGTTCTCTGTTCTTCTTCTCAGTCGCTCAGGGCGCTCTCATCTGGCCTAGCGATGAGCGCAAGCACACCACCAATCGCCACGACGACACCCGCAAACGCGAGCAGATACCACCCGACACTCGCTGACACGGTGTAGGCCTCAGGTATCTGGCCACCGGCAGCCATCTGGGCGAACGCTGCTTGAAGATCGCTGGCATCATCAAGCGCGCCGCTCGTCGCGAGGCCACCGACCACCAACATGACGACGCCGAGCACTGTCACAACGAGTGCGTTCATCCGCGTCAGTGCTTCCTTCATGTCTGGTATCAGCGACACACCGAGTACCACGACAAGGGCGATCACGAATACAGCCGCCCCAGCAGCGCTCTCATTCCAGAATGCCGTGAACACCCGATCGAATCCCGCAGGAATCGCTCCCTCTGTCGCCGCGTTCAGGTCCGGCATGAGGCTCTCGGCTGCAGAGCTAGCGGACACCAGTCCCAGCCCAATGATCGCCAGCACGGAGCCGACGATCGTTGTAATCCGTCCAAAATGCATGGGTCTTCCTTTCCTTGCCCACGCAGCGTAGGGAATCGTCACCCTCGGTTACAAGCGCTTCGCGTTCTCACAACCGTGCGATCCGATCACACGAGAGCCCTACACACCCTCAGGTCGACCGTCTTTCGGCTGCCAGATATGGCCGTCCGTGGGCGGGAGGTACTGCTTGATGGGTTTCGCCGGCACACCACCAGCGACGGTGAAGTCCGGTACATCCTTCGTCACGACAGAGTTGGCTCCGATGATGCATCGGTAGCCGACGCTGACTCCTGCCATGAGCACACAGTTGTAGCCAAGCACCGAGTTGTCCCCCACCGATACCGGCAAGCCCTGGCGCCCGCCGTAAGCAATAGGAAGTGTGAAGTCGTCGAAGGGATGGGTATGGGTTTCGATTGTCACGCCTGCGGCGACCATCACGAACGACCCGATGGACAGGTCGGCCCGGTCGTCGAGCATCACATATCGGTTGATCAGCGAGTAGTCGCCGATCGAGATGTTGGATCCCTTGGAGAACAGGACGTTGTGGTGGAAGATCACGCCCTCCCCACAGTGCTTGAAGATCTTCTGCGCCAGGATGCGACGCAGCGGAATCGCAAACGACTGCACCATGGACGCCGGTGTCCTGTCGAACATGCGCCAGAACATCGTGTAGTACAGATCAGGGTCGACCTCGGGCTCAACAGTGCGCCCCTTGAACGGATCAAGCGGTGAGGGCACAACACCAGCTTCGTGTATACCCGCAACAAGATCGTCGGCTTCGCCGAGGAACTCGGTCGCTGAACCGATCAACGTGTCGCTATCCACCATGTGGGCGAATTCGGCAAGCAGCGCCTCAACATCCGTGTGACGCGAGTTGTTCGTCACCGGGACACCGTGTTCTTCCGTTTCGCGATCGGATCACTCACCAGAAGTGCTGTCTCACGCACGATCGTGTACGCATACCGGGCAACAACATCCAACCGGCCCAGAACAGCACCATGTCGGACCGCCATCTTCGACGTATTCGGCCCGTAGATCTTCGGAATCGGTATCTCGGCGACGCGAAGCCCCGCCCGCTCGGCACAGAACAGCATCTCCAGCTCGCTCTCGTAGCGATCTCCTTGGAGTCGGATGCATCGTGCAGCATCGGGGGAGATGGCGCGGTATCCGCAGAAGGGATCCGTGACCTTGGCTGACAGGATCACATCCAGAAGCCCGCGCGTCGCGCACCGCACCACGTACCGGTTCCATGGTGCGTTGCCCCTCCCCGACCGCTGCTTGTAGCGAGAACCGATGACGAGGTCGGCCGTCCCGCTCAGCACTTCTGCGGTGATGGCCGGCAACTGTGCCGGATCGTGCTGGCCGTCGGCGTCCATCAATACGACGACGTCGTATGCCTCGCCCCGAATCGCCTCGAGCCCGGTCTTCAGCGCTGCACCCTTCCCGCGGTTGTCCTCGATCTCGATCGTCCGACAACCATTCTCCATCGCGACGTCGACCGTTCCGTCCGTTGACCCATCGCTGACCACAAGCACCTCCACGGCGTGATCATTGACCAAGCGCGGCAAACGGGGGAGCAACTCGCTCAACCCGAGTTCCTCGTTGTAGGCGGCGATCAGGACAATGATCATGCGCCCACACTAGGAATTCAGTTGACAGATTGCTGAGGGGCCGATTGGCTGACCCGAAGCGCACTGTCGATGACCTTCGCCGCCTCATCGAACCGACCGATCCATACCTTGCCGTGCGCCGGCGTGGACCGGGGCTCCATCGCGAATACGAGGTGGTGACCGAGTTCATGGGCAACGGTCATCAGCGTCGCCACCCGGCCGAGTCGGATCGCGCCGAACTGCGGTATCGGCTTGCCCCGTTGATCTTCTGTTCGGCGAACCGCGGCCTCGCCGTACTCCGCTGCCAGGAACCAGCGAGGGTGCTCCGTGGCTCCGGTATACGGTGATCGTCGAGCGTGAAACCGTAGAAGTGGAGCCTCGACTCCGAGCGTGTCACAGACATGTTCGATGACTCTGCGGGCCTCGGCATCCTGCACTGCCACCATGTCCAAACGTTCAAGGAGTTCGGGGTTCACCGACAGGCGGGCAACCCGTGCGTCGTGCCTTCGACGGGGACCTCTCTCTATCGAATGGGTGGCGAGCTTCGTGATCATGAACTCAACTTATCGTCGATGGGTGACAGATTCGGGTACGCCAGCATCCGTGACCGGTCTACGGTTTCCGTTCACAATCCTCGGAGGGATCCTGGAACATCGACGCGGAATCTGGCTCGGAATTGCAGCCTATGCGTTCTGGGGACTCACTCCGATCTTCTGGAATCTTGTGGTAGCGGATGCAGCATCCCTGCTGTTGCACAGGATCGTGTGGTCGGTCCCGCTCCTGGTTCTCATCGTCACCGTACGACGTCAATGGGTTGTGTTCCGAGACGGGTACACAACGTGGCGACCTCGGTTCACGACGATGGCGGCGGCAGGGTTGCTCTCCATCAATTGGGGAACGTACGTGTGGGCGGTGACCAGCGGACACATCCTTGAGGCATCACTCGGGTATTTCATCAACCCGCTCGTGTCCGTTGCACTCGGTGTCGCCGTTCTGAGGGAACGCCTCAGCCAGCTTTCGTGGACGGCCGTTGGCATCGCCGCTGTGGGTGTGACCACGATGGGAATCCTGACCGGTGTTCCTCCATGGATCTCCCTGATACTCGCATCGTCGTTCGGCACCTACGGCTTGCTGAAGAAGCACGACGTCACGCCACCACCGGTTGTGTCCCTGCTCGGGGAGACGCTTGTCCTGTTCCCGCCAGCGATGATCGCGCTCGTGTTCGTCATTCAGCCGACGGGAGCAACCTTCACAACATCCCCCGGAGCGGCCCTGTTCTTCATCGGTGCAGGGGCCGTCACCGTCATCCCCCTTCTCGCCTTCGGTGGCGCCGCCAAGCGGATACCGTTGTCAACGCTCGGATTCCTCCAGTACATCGCGCCAACGCTTCAACTGATCGTGGGTCTGACGGTCTTCGGAGAGTCGCTCACGATGGCAGAACTCACCGGCTTCGTCATCGTCTGGATCGCCCTAGCGATCTTCGCCGTTGACCAGGCACGCTCCCCACGAGTGGCGCTGATCCCTGACACCTGATCTTGACGACAAACGACAAACGATCAACGACAAACGATCAACGCCCGGTTGCCGCTACTCCGTAGCGGCAACCTCTTCGGCCTCATCAGCAACATCATCCACGACATGGTCGAGATCGTCCATGGCTTCCTCGACCTCTTCCACGTAGTGGTCAGCAGGAGGCGTCTTGCCACGGACACCCGTCACGACCGCGTCCTGGATCGATGCGAGCTGCTCGTCACCAACCTTGCCGGTGAGCTTGATCGCCAGATATTCCCGGATCTCGTCGTCGGACATCGACTCGAGCTTCTTCTTCGAGACGATCGAGGCGACAACGGCAGCGCCGACCGCCACAACGATGAGCATGAACACGAACTTCAGGAATGACTTCACTTCTATCACCTCTCAACGAAACCTAGTGCTCCCGGGATCGGGAGGAATCGGCTCAGCGGATCACCGTCCACCGGACGCGAGCCACTCAACGAACACGACAGCGGCGTCGGCGTCTGCCGGGTCAACACCGGTCTCCCGATACTTGGCAACAGCTGCATCGAGTTCGGCACGAGACCATGGCCCGTGGACGTGTCCTGCCGAAGCCAGCGCAGCGGCGGCCTCTTCGACCGTGAACCGGCCGGCCGTCACCTCTCGACCAACAACCAAGCCAGCGAGCTTGTGTCCGTCAGCCGTCAGATTGACGAGTTTCGTTATGTCGTCAAGATCTCGAACGCCTCCGGCTGCAATCACCGGCTCGTCAACGAGGGCAACGGCCATCTTCAAGGCATCGAAGTTGGGTGGCTCGACGAGAGCGTCGCGCCCGACCTCGGACACCATGAAACCGGCGGCTCCACCGGACGACAGGTTGATGAGCGTCTCCTCCAGGTACTCCCCGGTCCGCTCGGTCCAGCCCTTGATCGAGATCTCGAGATCAGGCCTCACGTCGAGGGAGACGACGATCCGGTGCGGATGCTGCCGATTCAGCTCCCAGAAGAGAACCTGATCGATGATCGCCAGCGTGCCGATGACGACGCGCCATGCGCCCATGCCGAGGACCCGCTCGACCTCAGCCTGGGATCTGATGCCGCCGCCGACCTGAACCGGGACGTCAACGGCCTTGATGATGTCGGCGATCAACTCGCGGTTCTTGTAGTCCCCGTAGGCGGCGGCGTCGAGGTCGACGATGTGCAGCCGATCAGCGCCTTTGGTCACCCAACCCTTGGCCCGGTTGACGGGATCATCATCGAGCGCGATCGCGTCGTGAACGTCACCGTACGGGAGCCGCACGGCCCTTCCATCGAGAATGTTGACCCTTGCGTATAGCTCCATGGTTACAAGATATCAGGTGTCAGGTGTCAGGTGTCAGGTGTCAGGTGTCAGGAGTCGTTCAGCGTTTGTCGTTTGTCGTTTGTCGATCATCGGGTGTCGGATGTCGTCTGTCCTACTGTCGTATGCTTCGGAGATGGATGCAGTTACCGCGGTTGATGCCGAGTTTCGTTACGGGTCACACGTGGCTGTGGCTTCCTCATCGTTCACGATCCCCACAAACGCCGTAACGGCCCTCATCGGCCCGAACGGGTCGGGCAAGTCAACGATCCTCAACGCTGTCGCCGGGCTTGTGAAACCGACTTCCGGGTCAATTGCCGTCCACGGGGCGTCCTCCACCGACCGCATCGCTCTCGTGCTCCAAACGACCAAGGTGAACGAGGCACTGCCGATCACAGTCCGTGAAGTCGTGTCGATGGGGAGATACCCGAGCATCGGCGAATTCCAGAGGTTGTCCGATGCCGACAAGGCCATCATCAACGAAGCCATGGATCGGATGTCCATCAGCGACCTCACCGACCGGCATCTGTCCGAGTTGTCAGGTGGGCAGCGCCAGCGTGTATTCGTGGCTCAAGGGCTTGCCCAGGACAGGGACATGCTGCTCCTCGACGAACCCCTCACAGGGCTTGACCTCCCCTCGGCGCTTGCCATCGATTCGGTGATCCACGACGAGCAGAAGCGCGGAGGCACGATTCTCATGAGCACACATGACCTCGCAGAGGCGAGAGTCGCCAACCACGTTGTGCTGATGGCCAGCCGGGTTGTCGCTTCCGGTCCTCCTGACGAGGTCCTCACGGCCGCCAATCTGAAGAAGGCCTACGGAGCAGCGCTCCTGCACGTCGACGGTGATCAGATCTTCCTCGATGACCCTGCTCATCGACCAACCGACGTCCAGCACGTCCACCAGGACCGCTCGATCCACGTCCAGGCACTCCACGACGATGGGGCATCCTGATCTCTCTCTCATTATCTTCTGATTGTGAGAATCATTCGATAGGATCGTGCACATGGCTGCTGTGAAGGAAAACCCCGAGATCCACGAGATGGTTCGCAGAAGGTTGACCGACAACGAGGTCAGATACACATCGGGAAGGCGAAGCGTCGTAACAGCGATTCTTGTGGCGACCGGTCCCCGCTCAGCCGCAGAGCTTGCAGCGGAACCGACGTGCAATCTTCCGATCTCGTCGCTCTACCGGACACTGTCGGTGTTCGAAGAGGCCAGCATCCTGAGAAAGCACCATGGCTCCGACGGTGTCGCGCGCTACGAACTCGACGAGTGGCTGACGGGCCATCACCATCACCTCGTGTGCGTCTCATGCGGCCTGATCGAGGACATCGAGGTACCTGACGACATCGATCAAGAAGTCCACGAGATCGCGACGAAGATCGGCGCTGCTGCCGGGTTCCGGGTCATCGACCATGTATTGGAAGTCGAAGGCGTGTGCGTGAACTGTGAGAGCGAGAGCTAGCGGTATCTCCACACGATGCGACCCATCGTCGGGTCGTACGCCGATACGTCAACCTCGACGGAGTCGCCGGGGATGATGCGGATCATCCGACCCTTGCGCATCTTGCCCGAGGCGCGCGCGGTGACCTCGTGACCAGTCTCCAGCTTCACCCGGAACGTGGCATTCGGCAGCGTCTCTGTGACAACGCCCTTTGCCCTGAAATAGTCGTCCTTGCCTGCGATGAGAATCTCCAATCAATCGGCCACCGAGCGGCATGAATCCCTCGGGGCCGCAACGATCGACCACATCGTACCGTCGAAAACACGCTGTCTGCAGTCGTAGATGTGCCCGCTCACTGACTCTCGGCACACCGGTAGCGTTCCTCCGATGCGCAACAAGGTCATAGCAGCGATCCTCGCTGCCTCCACCGGATGGGGCCTGGCCGGGGTCGGTACGAGAGCTGCGTACTCGCTCGGAGCCACAACTCTCACGGTACTCGTCGTTCGAACGGCGATTGCAGCCCTGGCCCTCACGATCTTCGTAGTGACCACACGCGCATGGCCCTCGGCCCTCGCGTGGAAACATGGAGCGATGATCGGAGCCGTGCGTACGGGCCTTGCTCCCCTCTTCTTCATGGCCTCACTCAACTTCATCTCAGCCGGTGTGGAAGGCCTCGTCATCACGTTGGTCCCGGCAACAACCGCCGTCATGGCCGCGATGTTCATCGGCGAAACCATCACGCGGCGACAGGTGGTGGGGCTGTTCATCGGTCTCACCGGGACCACGATGATCGTCGTTGTCGGCGATTCGGGGTTGGGGGCCGAGGGCAATGTGCTCGCCGGATTCATCCTCGCTGGCATAGGGGTACTGCTCGGCTCGTTCTCAGGAGTCCTGCAACGGAAGTATGCGCCACTCCACGACACCGTTCCCCTGGCCCTTCCGATGTTCCTCACCGGTGCGATCGTGTCGATCGGTCTCGGTGCTCTCATCGGCTTCGATGATGTGACCGCATACGCGGGAGAGCTCTGGTTCCTGCTCACACTGCTGGCCCTCGGGTCGACGCTGCTCCCGTTCGGCGCAACCCTCTACGCCTCCAAGCACGCATCGGCAACGCTTGTTGCCGTTTCTGCCTATCTCGCTCCGCTCGTCGCAGTCATCGGCGGAGCCACCATCCTGGATGAGCAGCTGACGCCGACGATCCTCGTCGGAGCCGCGGTAACGATCCTCGGTGTCGCCCTTGTCGGCCGAGGACGGAGGATGACGACATGAGAACAGAGAACAGAGAACAGAGAGAGGTCAGCTGATCGTCGTTCGACGGTCGGCGACCAGAGATGCGGCAGAGCCGCGTCGACAGCAGGTTCAGGAAAGGGTCGTTCGACCTAGAGCGGAAATGCTCAAGAAAGATGAGAATGTGACGATACTTAAAGTCAGGTGGGAGGCCGGCGAGGCTACTTTGTTCTCGAACAGGGTGATCCGAAATCCAAGCCAGTCACCCACCGACCTTTACCAGGAGGGGGCCCAATAGGGGCCCCTTCTGTCGTCTGTGTCCAAGCACTAGGCCCTCACGGAACCTTCCCAATCCCGATGCAGTGCCGCGTATACGCCTCCGGCCGCGGCCAGCTCAGTGTGGTTGCCGTCTTCGACGATCTCGCCGTCAGCGAACACCAGGATGCGATCCGAGGCTTCAGCGGTTGAGAGACGATGCGCGACCGTGATCGAGGTTCGCCCTTCGGTCAAGCGCTCGATCGCGTTGCGAATCTGTACCTCGAGTGCGGGGTCGACAGCTGACGTGGCTTCATCCAGAACGAGTACGGAAGGACTGGAGATCCAGGCTCGGACCAGGGCAACGAGCTGTCGTTCGCCGGCAGACAGATTGCCCCCAAGCTCACCGACATCGGTGTGAATGCCGTCCGGTAGGGACTCAACCCACTCGAGCAAGCCGAGGTCGGCGAACGCCTCACGGACTGCGTCATCTGGCACGCCGGGCTTCCCATACTGCACGTTGCGGGCGATCGAGGCCTCGAACAAGAACCCTTCCTGGGGGACATACGCCATGTGTGAGCGCAGGGACGCGAACGGCACCTCGTCGACCGGGATCCCGCCGACCGAGACTGCACCTGCCTGTGGGACGAGCAGGCGCGTCGCGATCTTGGCAAATGTCGTCTTGCCTGACCCTGTCTCACCGACGACGGCGACGCGCTGACCGGCTGGAATCCGGGTCGAGATGTCCTTGAGGATGTCCGGACCTTCGGGGTAGCGGAATGTCACATGGTCAAACTCGACCCGCAGACTCCGATCCGGCAGAGCCGTTCCATCGACGGGATCGGGAATCGCCACCGGCGTGTCGATGATCTTGAGGATCTTGCGCAACCCGGCGCCGGCGGATTGTGCCTGATCGATCGTCTCCACGAGTCGTTGGATCGGCTCGATCAACAGGTTCACCAGGAACAGGAACGCAACGAGGGTTCCGGCGGACATGCCCCAATCGGGTCCGAACACGACACCAAGGCCGATAACCAGAGTCGTCAAGAAGCCGGCGAACAGCTCGGCACTCGAGAACAGCGACGAAGCGAAGATGGCTGTGCGAACCTCTGCGGTGAACTGAGCATCGAGCCGACCGTCGACACGTTCCATGACGACATCCTCCATGCCGTATGCCCGCACGGTCGACAGACCCGAGATGGCTTCACCTGTCACGGCCAGCGAATCCGCTACCCGTTCACGCACCTTGTCATGGGCCCTTGAGAGCACCCGCTGGAACACAACAACCATCACGGTGTACACGATCACACCTGCCACAACCGCGAGCGCCAGTTGCCATCCGTAGAGGAACATGACAAGCAGAGCCAGCAAGATCTGGGCCAGGCCGAGCACCATCCCGACACCGCCCCACTCCATCCAGTGCTGGATCGTTTCGATGTCTGACGTGACCCTCGCCACAAGTGC
>JBDLJV010000020.1:0-19526 GCA_039714175.1 Actinomycetota bacterium | reverse complement strand
CGTTCGAGCTGTGGCAGGGATGGGGAAGGCGATCATCGTCGGCCGCGGTGGTTCCCATGTCACGAAGGACATGCCCCAACGTGTGTCCCTGCGGCTCGTTGGCCTGGAGGAGGCGCGGATCGCGCGAGCGATGGAGATGAATGGCATTTCGGAGAAGGAGGCCCGCTCAGGGACCCACAAACGCGACTCAGCCCGAGCGCGGTTGCTGAAGACTCACTTTGGAGCTGATATCAGCGATCCGACCGGGTATGACGTCACGTGGAACACGAGCGAAGCCTCCTATGAGGAGATAGCCACATCCGTGGCGTGCTTGGTTCGAACTCGCGTCGTGGTGGATTGAGGTAGGAGATCGGGAAATCGACCGAAGTCATACTCGTGGGTCACTTCTGGACGCGCACCGAGGCTGCTCGAATAGCCGGGATCCCTGCGGAACAAATGGTACAACGACCAGACCTGCTTCGCATCGGAGGCGTGTGGCTGGAGGAGGTCTACTTCGCGTTCCAGTTTGACGACACAGGGATCAGGGAGGGTCTCGGGCGCGTCATTCAGGGGCTGCGGAGGCACCACGATGACCTCACGATCGCCGATTGGATGGCCAGGCCCAATGCCGTGCTCTCCGGGGCAACGCCCCTTCGTTGGGTGTCCGTGGGTGGATCAACCATTCAACTGGCGAAAGCCGCCGCCAATGCCGGACCTGTGGGGGGAAGAAGAGTCAAGGGTCAAGAGTGAAGAATCAAGAATCAAGAGTCAAGAGCACAGGCGTCTTGACTCTTGATTCTGTTCTGCGGTTGCTCAGATGTAGGTCAGTTCCGTTCCGACGGCGGTGAACGTCGTCATGTTGGACATCAGCTTCTCGCCGGTGATCATGATCTCAACGTCAGCGTTGAGAACAGTCAAGAGCGCTGTGTCGAGCAGCTTGTGAACCTCAGCCAGGTCGAGGATCTCGTGTGCCATCTCGAACGTCTCGGTCTTGACGATCATCATCCCCCCGCCGATGAGGTGATGGAACACCTCGGGCTCGGAGCACTCGCCGTCAGCGGCAAGCTTTCCGAAGATCGTGAGTGCATCGGCGAACGTCTCCATTGCCTTGGCCTCGCGGCCGGGAATGGGTGTGCCGTAGCTAACCATGAGCGCAGCATTCCACTTCATTTCACACCTCCTTTCGCGCGTGGAAGTGCGATCTCTCGATTGTCTCACGAATGAACGGAAGTCGGATGTCGTTTGTCGTTCATCGTTTGCCGTTCGTCGGATGCCCGATAGCCGATTGCCGATAGCTGATAGCCTTTGTGCATGGAAATCGTGGGCCTCGGAGTCGATCTCGCAGATGTCTCTCGCGTACGAAGATTGTTGCGCAAAGATCCGGACGGGTTCCGGCGCAGATGCTTCACGGACCATGAGTGGGAGTACGCCCACCGGTTCTCGGATCCATCCGAGCGGCTTGCCGCCCGTTTCGCCGGCAAGGAAGCTGTGATGAAGAGTTTGTTCACGGGATGGAGACGGATCCCGTGGAGCCATGTCGAGATCACCGGGGGTGGACCGCCCCGCGTCAACCTGTATGGCAAGGCACAACAACGCGCTGACATGCTCGGCGTAGTCGACATCAAGATCACGATCACGCACACCCGCAACGACGCGATGGTGTTCGTTGTATCCCAGAGGGAGCACCCCTGATGAAACCGATTCTCAGCGTTTCCGAGATGCGCAAGGTCGATGCCGAGACCACCGCCGACATGGACCGGCTGATGGATGCTGCCGGATACGGTGTTGCGCTGTCAGCAGCGAAAATGGGCATCGGCTATGCGAGCCGTGTCCACGTGATTGCCGGCCCGGGTAATAACGGCGGAGATGGCTATGTTGCTGCTCGGCACCTCGTACGGCGGGGAGCGACCGTCACGGTGCACCACGTCGGCCTTCCCAAGGAAGACGCCCCTGCACATCGTGCGATGGCTACGGCAATCGCAGCAGGCGTCCGCGTGGAGCCGATCGCTGCACCGGAGCACGGCGATCTCGTGATCGATGCGTTCGTCGGTACCGGGTTTCGGGGGAAGCTCCCCGATGAGGTCGCAGCTTGGACCGATGCCGGGTCCCCGGTACTTGCCGTTGACGTTCCTTCGGGAATGAACGGCGACACCGGCAAGGCAGAGGGCGCCGTGTTCAAGGCGTCACGCACGGCCACCTTCCACATGCACAAATTGGGCCACCTTCTCGGTGATGGGCCGGATCTGTGCGGCGATGTCGACGTGTACGACATCGGTTTGTCAGGTGGCGATCCAACGATGTACCTCATGACCGGAGGCGACGTATCGGTTCCGCTTCGGGCCAGGACGAGCCACAAGTGGTCGGCAGGAGCGGTCGCCACAATCGGCGGTGTTCCAGGTCTCACCGGCGCTGCACTGTTCGCAGCCAGGGGAGCGATAGCAGCAGGGGCAGGCGCCTCGGTTCTGTTCACAACCGAGGCAACGGCGAGCCAGTACGCGACCGTTGCCCCCGACATCCCCCAGATGCAGGCCTCGGAGACGACGTCGTGGAAGAACCACGCATCGGAGGTACTTGCGCTCCTCGACAGGTTCGATGCGCTCATCATGGGCCCGGGTCTTGAACCGGTGGCGAGCGAGTTCGTCGAAGGGATCCTTGCCGGGTACGAGGGCACGGTTGTCGTTGACGCCGGTGCCCTGAACGCAATGGCCCACCTCGAGTTCCTTGCGTCGCGCACGGCTCCTACGGTGCTCACTCCTCACGCAGGGGAGTTCCGACGGCTTGCAGGCATCGAGGCAGATCCGGAGGCGGGTCGCTGGTTGGCAAACGAGACTCGGTCCGTGCTCGTCATGAAGGGAAATCCGACCATCGTCTTCGGTGACACGGCGATCGTTGTCGACACGGGCGGTCCCGAGTTGGCGACCATCGGGACCGGTGACGTTCTCGCCGGGATGATCGCGGCCTTCATCGCCTCGGGTATGGATGCGTCCCATGCCGCTGCCTCCGCCGTCTATCTCCACGGAGTCGGTGGAGCGAATGTCGCTTCCCGCCACACGGTGACTCCGGAGCGTCTCCTCGCCGAGGTCGCAGGCCTCGTGGCGACACAGCGCGACTGCTGACTACCGTCACCTCTGCAAGCGACCCGGAGCACCATGCGGCCATCGTGGATTGAGATCGATCTTGATGCGATCGAGCACAATGCTCGACAGATCGGCGCGGAGATAGGTGAATCGGATCTGTGTGCGGTCGTGAAGGCGGATGCTTATGGCCATGGTGACATTCCGGTCGCCGAAGCTGCGATTCGTGGCGGCGCGGGATGGTTGGCAGTCGCCCTCGTGGAGGAAGGGGTCAGACTCCGAGAGGCGGATATCGACGTTCCGATCCTCGTGCTCTCCGAGCCTCGCCTTGCCGAGGTATCTCCCATCGTGAGCCACGGACTCACGCCAACCGCTTACACGGTGGAGTTCGTCGAAACACTCGCAGCTGTGGCCGAGAATGCGGTGACACTGCCGTACCCGGTTCATCTCAAACTTGACACAGGGATGCATCGAGTAGGGGCAGCTCCGGTTGAGGCCTTCGAGATCGCCCGCATGATCGACAAGGACGAGCGTCTGACTCTCCAAGGCGTCTTGACCCACTTCCCTGTGGCCGACGAAGACCCTGACTACACGATGCGACAGAACAATGCCTTGGTCAACTTCGTTGCAGCCCTTGAGGCCGAAGGTATCGAACCGAAGATTCTCCATGCAGCCAACACGGCAGCAGCATTCGACATCCCCGAGACGCGTCACGATCTGTGTCGCATCGGGCTAGGGATCTACGGGATTCGGCCTCACGCCGAGAGCGGCTCGGCCATCGACCTCAAACCGGCGATGCGAGTCGTGAGCCATGTCGCCTATGTGCGAGACCTCTCCGTTGGTGCGCGGCCCTCCTATGGCCGCAGGCGACCGCTCGATCGTGCGGGGCGGGTTGCCACGGTTCCGATCGGCTACGCCGACGGGGTGCACCGCAGCCTGTCCGAAACGGGATCAGTCCTCATCAAAGGTGTGCGATACCCGTACGCAGGGACGGTGACGATGGACATGGTGATGGTCGACGTGGGCGATGCTGACGTCAGCATCGGAGATGAGGTCGTCCTGATGGGAAGCCAGAACGGGGAGTCGATCCCCGTTGATGAGTGGGCCGAACTGCTCGGAACGATCTCCTATGAGATCGTGTGCGACTTCGGCCCACGCCTTCCTCGCCGGTACGTCGGCGGTGCCATCGATGCCTAACGACACGATCACGAGTATTGACGGGGTCAGCGTCGGCCACTACTCGGATCACGACGCGATGACCGGTGTCACGGTGCTGACGTTCCCCGAACCGAACCTCGGTGTTGTCGACGTTCGTGGAGGAGCTCCGGGAACACGCGAGTTGGCGATCTTCGGTGATGCCATCAAACCGGTCACCGTGAACGCGCTCGTGTTCGCCGGAGGTAGCGCATTCGGATTGGCGGCGGCCCAAGGGGTTGTGGAAGAGCTTGAAGCCGAGGGTCTCGGCGCACCGACGCCAACAGGTCCGGTACCGATCGTTCCAACCGTGATTCTCTATGACCTGATGGTGGGGAAATCCGATGTGCGCCCGACACCCGACGACGGTCGCTCAGCGTACCTCGCACGCTCAGGCGATCCCGTCGCGATGGGTGCCGTAGGAGCAGGAACCGGGGCAACCGTCGGGAAGCTGGCGGGAATCGAGCATGCCACTGCTTCAGGAATCGGCTCTGCTTCTGTGAGGGTCGGTGACGCAACGGTGGGTGCGCTTGCCGCGGTCAACGCCGTTGGTGACGTGTACTCGCTTGCCGGTGAGCGTTTGACCGGGAGTGCCGAAACGGACTCCGTTGCGCGCCAGAACCTCGGGTTCGCACAGAGCACGACACTCGTCGCGATCGCAACGGATGCGATTCTGGATCGCAACGAAATGAGGAGGATGGCCGTGCGGGCACATGACGCCTTGGGAGCGACCATCCGCCCGGCCCACACGCGCTACGACGGGGACACAGTGGTTGTCATCTCCAACGAGGTGCACGAGGCGAACATAGATGGTGTGGTGGAGGCGGCATTCGAGGCCGTTGCATCATCCGTTGTGCGAGCAGTCCGCGAAACGAGCGGACAGTGACCGCCGAGTTCGCTGACATCGAGACACTGGATGAACTCGCTCAGATTGCACACGCCTGTACACGATGCGCACTGGCCGCCGGACGAACGAATGTCGTATTCGGGGCGGGTTCTTCCACCGCTGACGTTCTCATCATCGGGGAGGGGCCGGGACAGCAGGAGGATGAGCAGGGTCTGCCGTTTGTCGGACGGTCCGGCCAGTTGCTTTCGAAACTTCTCAATGAGATCGACCTGGAGCGCGATGACGTGTACATCGCCAATGTCGTCAAGTGCCGTCCGCCTGCCAACCGTGATCCCCGGCCCGACGAGATCGATGCCTGCAAGGGGTATCTCCAGCGCCAGATCGAACTCATCGATCCGACGGTCGTGATCACGCTCGGCAACTTCTCAACCAAACTCCTCCTCAAGACCACAACCGGAATCACGCGGATGCGGGGGAGGGCCTATGAGTGGTGGGGACGGTTCCTTGTCCCGACGTTCCATCCTGCAGCTGCGCTGCGGGGGGGAGAGCGTGTGACAAACCAGATCAGGGAGGATCTGGTCCTCGTGCGCAACGTCATAGACGGTAATCTTGAGTACATCGATGAGCGTTGAGATCCGAACCACATCCGCTGACGAGACCCTTTCCCTTGGGCGCAGGTTCGCCGCGCTCCTGACAGCGGGGGACGTTGTTGCCCTGTCGGGTCGTCTCGGCGCAGGCAAGACCCTGTTCGTGTCTGGCGTCGCGAGTGGACTGGGGATTAGCACACCGATCACGAGTCCGACGTTCCTCATCGAGAAGGTGTACCGGGACGGGTTCCTTCCCCTGATCCACGCCGATGTGTACCGGCTCGGAACGGTGGGCGAGTTCGAGGATCTCGAACTCGCCGACGAAGGCTCCGATGGCGCAATCCTCATCGAATGGGGGGACACGATTGTCGACAGCCTTCCGCACGACCACCTTGTGATCCACTTCGAAATCGAAGGCGACGACCGATTGATCACGTTCGAGCCTGTCGGGCTGTGGGCCGATCGCGATCTGGGAGTGCTCACATGAAGATTCTCGCCATCGATACGGCTACACCAGCGTCTTCGGTCGCAATAGGCGATGGTGCCGAACTCCGTGGCCTTTCCGTCAATGTCGATCGACGGGGTCACGTGAAGTTCCTGGTCCCAGCCATCGACTTCTGTCTCGATCAGGCCGGCTGGAACACGAGGGATATCGACCTTGTCGCCGTTGATGTCGGCCCCGGCCCCTACACGGGACTCCGATCAGGGATCTCAACAGCACAAGCCCTTGCTGCAGCCATCGGCGCACCGATGGCCACCGTGTCCTCGCTGACGACGCTCGCGCTCAGAGCAGCAACAGGGAGACGGAGGATCTGGCCGGTGGTCGACATGCGACGGGGCCAGATAGCCGTTGCTCCGTTCACTCCACTCCCGGGAGGAGTGGCTCCGGCCGGCGACCCGGAAGTCGTGAAGCCGGAGGACTTCAAAGCCATGCTCGAGAGCACTGCTGACGACTCGCTTGTGGTCGGCGACTGGCAGTCCGTACCCGAATCGATCTGGACGGGTCTCCACCGCATACGCAAGGGGCGGCCCAGGTATCCGTCGGCAGAGACGATTCTGGAGATAGCCGCCCTCAAAGCAGAGCAGGGCAAGCTCTCTGATCCCGATGACGTGCGGCCGTTCTACATGCGCGAGCCGGATGTGCAGATCAACTGGGAGGCGTTCCGGTCGGAAGGGGCTTGGCCGCAATGACGACAACGATCAGGAAGATGTCTCGTGCGGACATACCCGCTGTCGCCGCCCTCGAATCCGACGTCTACGACCAGCCGTGGTCGCCACGCGTGTTCTTCGACGAACTGGCGATGGCCAACCGCGAATACGTCGTGATCACGAACGGGGACGACACCGTTGTCGGATACGGCGGGCTCCTCGTGGTTGACGAAGATGCTCACATCACCACCCTTGCCGTGGCTCCCGAGGCTCGCGGCAGGCAACTCGGGAAGAGGCTGATGGTCGCTCTGGTCAGTGAGGCGCTTGGTGCCGGCGTGAGACATCTCACCCTCGAAGTACGACTGTCGAACGCGTCGGCACAGGGCCTGTACGAGCGGTTCGGATTCTCCCCGGTGGGGAGGAGGAAGAATTACTACAAGAACGAGGACGCACTCGTGATGTGGGCAACAGACATCGACACCGAGGACTATGCCGTCAGGATCAACGACATTCGCGCGGGCCTGGAGCGGGGGGAAGCATGAGCGGTCCATTGGTTCTTGGCTTCGAGACGAGCTGTGACGAGACAGGTGTTGCGGTCATCGAAGGCCTGTCGACCCGAAGTTCGGTCCTCGCCAGCCAGGTTGAAGAGCATGCCCGGTTCGGCGGTGTCGTTCCTGAGGTTGCCGCCCGCGCACACGTCGAGGCGATCCGGCCGCTCACGCACCAAGCGATCACCGAGGCTGGCATCCACCCGGATGACATCGACGCTATCGCCGTGACACAGGGTCCCGGCCTCGTCGGCCCGCTGATGGTCGGCTACTCCTTTGCGAAATCCTTCGCCTACGGCCTTGGCAAGCCCCTGTACGGAATCGATCACATGGAAGGACACCTGTTTGCCCCCCGACTGTCGTTCGGTGACTACGAACCGCCAGCCGTCGTCATCCTGGCGAGTGGCGGGCACAGCCAACTCGTGCATGTCAAGGCGTGGGGCGATTACGAGGTGCTCGGCGGAACGATCGACGATGCCGCTGGCGAGGCATTCGACAAGCTGGCCCGATTCATGGGTCTCGGTTTTCCCGGTGGTCCAGCGATCGATAGAGATTCCGAGGGTGGCGATCCGACAGCTGTTCGATTCCCACGGGCGTTGCGTGATCGACCGTTCGACTTCTCGTTCTCCGGGCTCAAGACCTCGGTGGTCACGTATCTGGAGAAGGCGAGAGACGCGAACGAGCTTCCTTCACGACCTGATGTGAGCGCATCGATCCAGGAGGCGATCGTCGATGTGCTTGTCGACAAGACGTTCAACGCGGTCGAGGCAACCGGAGTCGATGTTGTGGGCGGAGGCGGAGGCGTTCTGGCCAACCGGCGCTTGCGGGAACGGCTTGAACAGGAAGCTGACAGAAGAGGCATTGGGCTGTTCATACCTGAACCGGCGCTCTGCACGGACAATGGAGCGATGATCGCGAGCGTCGCAGTCTCGAAGATCGAGAACGGTATACCCGGGGATGATCTTCTCGGAGACGTTACACCGGGTCTCCGTCTCGGGCCATGAACGGTGCCATCCGGCTCGGGCGACTTGCCGGGGTGAATGTCGTTGCGGACAGCTCCGCCTTCCTGCTTGCGTTGCTGTTCGGTGGCGCTGTGTTCATCCATCTCGGTCGGTTGCTCCCCGACACCTCACCAGGGGATCGTGGAGCGTATGCCGTGGCTGCCGGAGTCCTCATCATCGGCTGCATCTTTCTTCACGAAGCAAGTCATGTCGTCGTCGCCCTCAGGCGGGGGATGAAGGTCAGGTCCATCCGCTTGAACATGTTCGGCGGATACTCCGTCATGGATGGTGTCCCCTCGCCGAGAACGGAGTTCCTGGTTTCGATGGCGGGTCCGACAACTTCCGTACTCATCGGTCTGGCAGCCCTGACATACCCCTACTTCGTCGGCACAGGGAGTCTGTCCGGCGCAACACTCTGGACTGTTGGAATAGCGAACGTCGCGATCGGGCTATTCAATCTTCTTCCCGGCTTCCCCCTCGACGGTGGTCGTGCTGTTCGCAGCGTGCTGGCCAGAGGTGGCAGGGACCGTGTTGCAGCGACCCATACTGCTGCGAACATCGGTCGTCTTCTCGGATACACGACAATGGCAGGGGGCGCATACCTGCTGGCGACGAAGAACATGGAAGGTCTCATCTGGGTGATGGGGGGTTGGTTCCTTGCCTCTACGGCATCGACAGCCGGCCGTAGGGAGGAACTGAGCGCCGCGTTCGACGGTATGACCGTTGGAGATGTGATGCGCGAAACCCCGGACGCGGTATCCGGGAACGACAGCATTTCGACGCTGATTGCCCTGTATGCCTTTGGTCCGAATCTGCGCTCCATCCCTGTGGCGATGTCCGGGCGCGTTGTCGGAGTCATAGGACAGGACGAAATCGATTCCGTCGCACCGGCACGGTGGCCGGCAATGCGCGTCAGGGCGCTCATGTCGCCCATCGGCCCCGCAGACGTGGTCGAAGCCGACGCGCCCTTGGAAACACTCATGCTCCGTCCGGCGGGAGCCAGCGGTCGGGCAGTTGCTGTCCGAGACGGTACGGTCGTCGGAATCGTCGACGGCCAGGCCCTTGGCTCCGTTCTTGGCCAGGTACCAATCTGAAGGCTGATGCCTGATGCCTGACAGCGAGGCGCAGCCGAGCGATCGGACGGCGAAGCCGTCCTTCTCCTTGGCACTCGCGTAACGAGAGTGCCAGAAGCGCGGTACTCTTGGCACTCGTAAGTCCCGACTGCTAGCGCATACAAGGAGAGTCGGATGCAATTGAAGCCTTTGGGCGACCGCATTGTGGTCAAGCCCCAAGACGAAGAAGAGAGCCGCACTGCAAGTGGCCTCGTGATTCCGGAAACCGCCAAGGAGAAGCCCCAACTGGGTGAGGTCCTCGCGGTTGGTCCGGGTGAGTTCAAGGACGGGGAACGTGTCCCTGTCGATGTCAATGTCGGCGACGTCGTCTTCTATTCGAAGTACGGCGGCACCGAGGTGAAGCACAACGGTGAGGACTTCTTGATCCTCTCCAGCCGTGACGTGCTCGCCGTCTTGGGCTAGAAGGGGATACCTACATGGCAGCCAAGGAAATTCAGTTCAATGATGAGGCCCGTCGTGGCCTCCAGGCGGGCGTCGACAAGCTCGCCGATACCGTCAAGGTGACGCTCGGCCCCAAGGGCCGCAACGTCGTCCTCGAGAAGAAGTGGGGCGCCCCCACGATCACGAATGACGGTGTGACGATCGCCAAGGAGATCGAGCTCGAAGACGCCTATGAGAACATGGGTGCGCAGCTCGCCAAGGAAGTCGCGAACAAGACCAACGACGTCGCCGGTGACGGTACGACCACTGCAACGGTTCTCGCTCAGGCCATGGTGACGGACGGTCTTCGTCTCGTTACGGCCGGTGCGAATCCGATGGAGATGCGTCGCGGCATCGAAGAGGCCGTTGGGTCTGTTGTCAACGCCATCGCTGAACTCTCCACAGAGGTCAGCTCGGAAGACCGTGATTCGATCGCTTACGTTGCCGCGAACTCCGCCGCAGACGCAGAGATCGGTGGCCACATCGCAGATGCGATGCAGAAGGTCGGTAATGAGGGCGTCATCACCGTCGAGGATTCCCAGACGTTTGGTGTCGATCTTGAGTTCACCGAGGGCATGCAGTTCGACAAGGGCTACATCTCTCCGTACTTCATCACCGATGCTGATCGCCAGGAAGCGGTGCTCGAGGATCCGTACATCCTCATCGCGAACCAGAAGATCACTTCGGTCCAGGACATGGTCCCTGTTCTCGAGAAGGTGATGCAGACGGGCAAGCCGGTGCTGATCATCGCCGAGGACGTTGAGGGCGAAGCCCTCGCGACCCTCGTGGTGAACAAGATCCGCGGCACGTTCAACTCTGTCGCCGTCAAGGCTCCGGGGTTCGGCGAGCGTCGCAAGGCTCAGCTCCAGGACATCGCGATCCTTACGGGTGCAACGGTCATCTCGGAAGAGGTCGGCCTGAAGCTCGATGGTGTCACGCTCGACATGCTCGGAACGGCTCGCAAGATCGTCATCACGAAGGATGACACCACGGTCGTCGAGGGTGCGGGCAGCCACACCGATGTGGAAGCACGCGTCAAGCAGATCCGTCAGGAGATCGAGAACTCGGACTCCGACTGGGACAGCGAGAAGCTCTCAGAGCGTCTCGCGAAGCTCAGCGGTGGCGTTGCCGTCATCAAGGTCGGCGCAGCTACCGAGGTGGAGCTCAAGGAGAAGAAGCACCGTATCGAGGATGCCATCCAGGCAACCCGTGCGGCCGTCGAAGAGGGCATCGTCCCAGGTGGTGGTGTTGCGTTGCTACGCAGCCAGAGTGCCGTCGACAAGCTTCGCGGCAAGAGCGATGACTGGAAAGCCGGTCGTCAGCTCGTGCGTCGTTCGCTCGAGTCCCCGATCCGTCAGATCTCTGTCAACGCCGGCTACGAAGGTGGCGTCGTTGTTGACAAGGTGAAGAACGAGCACGAAGGCAATGAGGGTTTCAATGCTGCCACTGGCAAGTACGAAGATCTCATCAGCGCCGGCATCATCGATCCTGCAAAGGTGACCAGGTCAACGCTTCAGAATGCAGCTTCGATCGCTGCACTGATCGTTACGACCGAGGCACTCGTTGCTGAGATCCCTGAGGATGCCCCTGTGATGCCGGGTGGTCACGACCACGACGGCGGAATGGGCTTCTAAGCAGCTTTGCTGCCGACATCCGACATCCGATGTCCGATGTCCGAATACGAGGAAGGGGCGCCCCAATGGGGCGCCCCTTCTGTCGTGTTTTCGGTCCCACTAGCTCTTGACGGATGTGAGACCGTCGATTCTTGCGTACGCGGCGTCGATGATCTGTTCCTCGAGGGAACCGAGTGCTCGAGCCAAGGCGAGCTCCTCACCGATGACCGGAATGCAGGGATCGATCGGATTGCGTTTAGCCCTCCCCGTGGCATCGAAGTGATCCCCGCGCAGGTCGAGAACCGCGTGGACGAGTGTGTTCGTGTCGTCCTCGTCGATACCGATCTCGATGGTGATGTGCTTGTGCATACGACCTCCGTTGATCGATCTGCTTCCATCATGCCCCCCAGGGAGCTATCTGGCTAGGGAAAACCCGCTTCGCCGGTCGTAGTACGTAGTACGTAATACGTAGTACGACTGGAACGGACCCCACGCTGGCGTCGCTATTGTCACCGGTTGAAGCAATCGATCGGGTGCGCAATGGCTCTGGAACGTGGGATGTTGGATCTTGAGAGCCTCGGTGCCCGCGTGTCGTCCGGCGACATCGACACGGTCATCGTCGCGTTCACTGATCACTACGGGCGGGTCCATGGCAAGCGGTTCGATGCGTCGTTCTTCCTTGAAGTAGGGGAGAACGGAACCCATGCGTGCGACTACCTCCTCACCGTCGACATGGAGATGGACCCGGTTCCGGGGTACAAGTACTCGAGCTGGGAACTTGGCTACGGCGACTTCCACATGGTTCCCGACATGGCAACCCTGCGAGTGGCCGAGTGGTTACCGGCAACAGCGATCGTTCTGTGCGACCTCATCGACGACGCAACCCACGAGCTTGTTCCCGTAGCCCCGAGGACGATCCTGCGGAGACAGATCGAGCGTCTCGCTTCCCTCGGGTTCAACGCGAAGGCGGCCTCTGAGCTCGAGTACTACTTGTACGAGGAGTCGTATCGCGAAGCGGCTGACAGCGGGTTCAACGACCTGACTTCGATCGGCTGGTACAGCGAGGACTATCACATCCTGCAGGGGAGTCGCGAGGAGTTCTACAACGGCGCGGTTCGCCGACATCTCGCAGCCTCAGGCATCCCTGTCGAGAACTCGAAGGGTGAATTCGGTCGTGGTCAGCACGAGATGAACATCAGGTACTCGGAGATCCTCGAAATGGCAGACCGGCACACGATCATGAAGCTGCTGATGAAGGACACTGCCGATCAGTTCGACATGAGTGTCACGTTCATGGCGAAGCCGGAGGCCGACCAGGCAGGATCGAGTTGCCACATCCACCTCAGCCTCTGGGACGGGGACGAGAATGCCTTCGCTGGCAACAACGAGATCGGCCCAATTCGGTGCTCAGACGTGTTCACAGCGTTCCTCAGCGGCTGGATGCAGCACACCGAGGACTTCATGCCGTTCTATGCGCCCACCGTGAACTCGTACAAGCGATACCAGGAAGCGTCATGGGCTCCGACCAATATTGCATGGAGCTACGACAACCGGACGGCTGGATACCGGGTCGTTGGGGAAGGACCGAGCCTTCGTATCGAATGCAGGATCCCCGGCGGCGACGTCAATCCCTATCTCGCGTACGCTGCGGCACTCGCATCGGGAATCGACGGTATCGAGAACAGCATGGATGCCCCGGAGATGTTCTCGGGAGATGTCTATGCAGCACAGGACCTCCCCGCAGTACCGGGATCGCTCACCTCCGCGATTCCAGCGTTCGCTGACAGCAGCGTCGCCGCTCGTGCCCTCACCAAGGCGGTGCAGGACCACTACGCCCACTTCTACTCGGTCGAGGCCGCAGCCTACGACGCAGCCGTGACCGACTGGGAGCGTGCGCGCTACTTCGACCGCATCTGAGATCCCTTGATAACGAGAACGGAGACGAACATGAGTCGATTGGCCAACAAGGTCGCCTTGATCACTGGTGCCGGCAGCGGCATCGGACGCGAAGCAGCGCTTCTCTTCGCTCAGGAGGGGGCGAAGGTCGTCTGTGTCGATTTGGACGAGGCATCGGCCAGTGCAACGGCTGAAGACATCGTGAGTGCCGGTGGCGAGGCGATTTCAGTACGTGCAGATGTTTCCAGCGCCGCTGATTCCGAGGCGATGGTGCGCGCTGCAGAGGAGTCCTTCGGGGGACTCCATGTGATGTTCAACAACGCCGGGATCATGCACAGTGACGATGGTGATTCCCAAGCAACGTCCGAAGGCATCTGGGACCTGACGATGAACATCAACGCCAAGGGTGTATTCCTCGGCTGCAAGTACGGAATCCCCGCGATGAAGCGTTCCGGTGGCGGTTCGGTCATCAACACGGCATCGTTCGTGGCCCATCTCGGAGCCGCCACACCACAGGTCGCCTACACGGCCTCAAAGGGTGCGGTACTTGCGCTCTCTCGCGAGCTCGCGGTTGTGCACGCAAGGGAGGGCATTCGCGTCAACGCTCTCAGCCCCGGTCCGCTGCGCACCGAGCTGCTCATGAAATTCCTCGATACCGAGGAGAAGAAGCAGCGTCGCCTCGTGCACGTGCCCATGGGTCGGTTCGGCCTTGCTGAGGAGATGGCGAAGTCAGCGCTGTTCCTCGCGTCCGACGATTCGTCGTATGTGACGGGAAGCGAGTTCCTCGTCGACGGTGGGATCACCGCTGCCTATGTGACTCCCGAGTGACGGAGCGCGTGACGCGAGTCGGGCTTCTCGTATGCGGCGCGCTCCCGGACGACTACCTGTCGATCGCTGGGGACTTCACCGAGATGTTCTCGAAGCTTCTCGGTGACTGCGGCATCGACCTCGTTTCATACAACGCGTTCCTGGGGGAGTTGCCCGACGATCCTTCGGAGTGCGATGGCTACGTCATAGGAGGCTCGAAGTCGGCAGTGTATGACGACGAGAAGTGGATACGGGACTTGGAGGCGTTCGTCCGCTCGACAGCGGACGCGGCTGTACCTGTCTTCGGTGTCTGTTTCGGGCTGCAGGTGATGGCAACGGCCCTCGGCGGTACCGTCGTCGAGTACGACGGGGGTTGGGGAGCCGGTGTCCACACAGTGGCAATTACGGAATCGCGATCCTGGATGGATGGCGAGAGTGATTCAGTTTCGCTGATCATGATCCATCAGGATCAGATCGTCGCGTTGCCCGACGGGGCGTTGGTACTCGGCTCAAGCGAGCATTGCGCGAACTTCCTCGTCGAATTCTCGCCGACACACATCGGGATCCAGGGTCACCCTGAGTTCAATGCTGCCTTCGCCGAGTATGTCTACCGCAAACAACGCGGAGAATTCGGGTTGCTGGCGGATGAGGCGATTGCGTCCTTGATTGTCCCCGTGGACGACCATGTCGTTGCATCGTGGATGTGTCGCTTGATTGCCGGTATCGCGTAAACCCGCGTCATCTTCGGTGCGAGACGAACTCTTGGGGATTCCTACATCGCTAGTGTGAGTATGTCACCGGGTCGGAACCGTCCTGCTCGGGTATCCCTGCCACGAGGCAGGGAGGAAAATGAGGAATAAACATGAAGTATCGACTTCTTGCATTGCTGGCAGTGATCGCGATGATCGCTGCGGCGTGTTCGAGCGGAACTGATGACACCACGACGACCGCCGGGTCCGACGGTGACGACGGGGGAGACCCCGCAGAGGTCATCGACATTGAGTTCTGGGTTGCTTTCTCGGACTACAGGTTCGAGTACAGCAAGGAGAAGGCAGCTGCCTTCAACGCCAACCACCCTGAGTACAACGTCAACGTGACCTCGTTCGATTCGTACAACTCGGCATTCGAGGCCGCCGTTCTCGCGGTGGACTCCGGGGAGCCGCCAGCGCTGATCCACTTCTTCGAGGCTGCCACAAGGCAGGCACTCGATGCTGTGGGCAACGATGGAAACCCGATCTTCAAATCGGTTACCGAAGCCATTGACGGTCGTTCGGAGATCCTTGGAGAGCCGGTCGTTCTGGACTCGGTCATCGATGCTGCTCGCAACTACTACACCGTGGACGGCTCGTTCTACTCGATGCCGTGGAACACGTCGACAACGGTGATGTTCAACAACATGGACATCCTGAACGCCGCTGGTATCACCGAGCCTCCCGCAACGTGGGGCGACGTCACCGCAGCATGTGAAGCCGTCATGGCACTCGACGATGCACCATCCGGATGTATCACGTGGCCGAACCACTCGTGGTTCGTGGAGCAGAGCCTTGGACAGCAGGGCGAGCTTCTCGCCAACGCCGATAACGGTCGTACCGGCCGCGCGACCGAGGTCTTCCTCGAGTCCGACGGTGTCATCGACTACATCAGCTGGTGGAAGGGTCTCTCAGACGCTGGCTACTACACGTACACCGGCGTCCAGCGTGACTGGGGTGGAACGTCGAACGCGTTCCTCGCTCAAGACGTAGCGATGCTCGTCTACTCGAGTTCTGACACGTCCTTCTTCGACACCGAAGCAGCGACTGCAGGCTTTGAGGTTCAGGCCTCGTTCCAGCCACGTAATGAGAACGTCGACTACGTCGGCAACCTCATTGGTGGAGCGACGATCTGGATGCTCGACGGAATGGACGCCACGACCCAGGACGGTGCGCTTGCGTTCATGAACTTCTTCTCGAACCCCGAGAACGCTGCCGAATGGCACCAGTTGACGGGCTACGAGGCAATCACCAAGGACAGCATCACGCTGCTCGAGGGTGAGGGCTTCTACGAGACGAACCCGAACAACAAGGTCGCATCCGACCAGCTCGCTGCTGCAGCGAACACACCGGCAAGCCTTGGTGCTCTGCTCGGAAACTTCGTTGCAATTCGTGACGTCATCACGGCTGCGATCGAGGACATCCTCGTGAACGATCTTGATGTGGCAACCCGCATGGCGCAGGCCAATGAGGAAGCCAACAAGTCACTGACCGAGTACGAAGAGCTCTTCGGAGGCTGATCGAATACGCGTGTGAATCGGGGGTGGGACGTAGATCCCACCCCCGAACACCGCACATGACGAATTCACGTATGCAATCATCGAACCAATGCTGATCCTTGGCCTTATCGTCGCAGCCGTACTCGGCCCCCTGTACGTATGGCTGAATGCTGAGAATGTCACGGTGCAACGTCTCGGAATCGGATCCGCAGTCGCGGTGGCCGGGGCCGCAGTTACACCTCTTGCCATGGGTCAGTGCGGCTTTGCCGCGGAGACCACCGGGGTCGACCATCTCCTCGCCTACGGACTCATGTTCGGAGGCGGCTGGATAGCCCTTCTCATCCTCCAATTCTTCTTCGACAGGGCCGATGGCATCAGCGACACGAGTGACGCGATGGCTGGCGAGATCCGCACTGGCGGATACCGCATGGGCTGGTGGGTTCCGTGGGTGCTGCTGTCACCGACGTTGATCATCCTGGTGGTCTTCCTCTATGCCCCTGCCATTCAGACATTCACGCTGTCGACAAAACTCGCTCGCCTCGGAGCCCCGAAGTCCAAAGAGGTGTGTTTCGGCAACTTCACCGAGTTGCTGGTCGCCGATCCGCTCAAACTCGTTCTCTACCCGCTCATTGCCATAGGTCTCATCTACGCGGCGCGCTTCTGGATGAAGCGCTCAACCCCGGGAACGCTGGGCCGCAAGGGAGCGGACCTCGCCTCCATCGTGGCGATGCTCTCAGTCTTCGTCGCCCTCTACGCCATGTTCTCGCCCGGTGGAGGCGGTCAAGTCGCCTATCGACCGGTGTACCTCAACACCATCATCATCTCCGTGGGCACAGTCGCCTTCGGGATGATCGGCGGCCTTGCCGTCGCCTACCTCGCATTCAGGCAGATCGCCGGTGGAACCATCTATCGAACCCTGCTCATCTGGCCCTACGCCATCTCGCCAGCAGTTGCCGGTGTTCTCTTCTTCATGATCTTCGATCCGACCGCAGGCATCTTCACCCATGCGATGCGTGATTGGCTCGGCATCGACGTCCCCAACTACCGCGAGAGCGCTGTGCTCGCCCAATTCGCGATCATCCTTGCCAGTGGTTGGAAGATCCTCGGCTACAACATCCTCTTCTATCTCGCCGGACTGCAGACCGTGTCCCTCGACCAGGTGGAAGCGGCACTCATCGACGGTGCCTCCACATGGCAGCGCTTCACGAAGATCGTTCTTCCAGCTCTGTCACCGATCACGTTTTTCCTGCTGGTCACGAACCTCACCTACGCGTTCTTCGAGATCTACGCAACCATCGATTTCATGACGAAGGGCGCCCCTGCTGGGAAGACATCCGTTGCGATCTACGAGATCATCCGCGTCGGTGTGAACAACGGTGACCTTGGTCGAGGCGCAGCTCAGTCCGTCATCCTGTTCGGTGCCGTCATCGCCGTCACGTTGTGGCAGTTCCGTACGAGCGGGAGCAAGGTCAGCTATGGGGGGTCCGCATGAGTGCACCCGAGCGAACGCTGGGCCGGCCCAGGAAAGCGCCCAAGAAGAAGGCTCCGATGAAGGGTCTCTCACCGGGTGTGCAGACGAGGGGCCTGATCAGGGGACGCCTCTGGCACTATCACATCTGGTTGGCATTGACCGCTGTTCTCATCGCGTTCCCACTGCTCTATGCGATGTTGATCTCAACGCAGACGAATGCGGAGATCTTCTCTTTCCAGTTCACGCCGGGGAGTGCACTTCGAGACAACTTCGAGGTTGTCTGGTTCACGAGAGACTTCTCAGGAGCCATGTGGAATTCCACCCTGCAGGCTGTCTATGTGACGACCGGTAAGACGATCCTCTCCCTCCTTGCAGGCCTTGCATTCGTCTACTTCAAGTTCCGCGGCAAATGGATCGTGTTCTTCTTCGTCCTCGTCACGCTGATGATGCCGACAGAGGTCATGATCCTTGCCATGTTCCGCATGGTCTCCGGATTCGGGTGGCAGGACACGATGGCATCGATCACGATTCCGTTCCTCGCTTCCGCAACGGGAGCGTTCCTGTTCCGTCAGCACTTTGCGAACATGCCGGTTGAACTCCTCGAGGCATCCCAGATCGATGGTGCCTCTCCGGTGCAGTTCCTCACACGGGTGCTGATACCGATTTCGTGGAACGTCATCGCGGCGCTCTTCGTGATCCAGTTCGTCTACACCTGGAACATGTTCCTCTGGCCCAGCCTCATCATCAGGGATGAATCGAAGATGGTCGTTCAGGTTGCGCTCCAGACGTTGACGAACATCGATGGATCGCTGAATTACGGACCGTTGATGCTCGCCGCCATCATCGCGTCGATTCCGCCTGCCCTGATCTTCATGGCCATGCAGAAGCCATTCATGAGCGGCTTCGCCATCGGGCAGGATAAGTAGGGCGGCGTAGCCGCCCTCTCTGCCTGACAGCTGAAAGCTGACAGCGAGGCGCAGCCGAGCGATCGGGCGGCTACGCCGCCCTAATCAACCTCTTGGATCCGAATCTTCGAGATGCCGTCGTGGGATTCGAACACAGGGATCAGTTGGTTGAATTCCTCGTCGCTGAGGATCAAGGTGATGGTTGGCAGGCCCTTCTTCTGACCAACGGCCCAATGCCCCATATCGGGTAGCGCCTTTGCCGCTGTCGGTGCGAGGCCCGTGACGATGTCCCTGATGTCGTCGATTGTCGAAGGATCGTCGACCGTGAGACGGACCGACCAGTGGGCGTGTCTGAGAACCTGTGATCGCAACTGGGACGCGAACATGTCCGAAACCTTGAGGACGAGGAGGATGATGCCGGTAACCACGATCGCGAGTCCCCAGAGTCCGGTTCCCGCGGCCATACCTATAGCTGCTACTGACCACAGTCCCGCGGCGGTGGTGAGACCCTGTACATTGATGCCCTGTCTGAAGATGAGTCCTGCACCGAGGAAACCGATTCCGGTGACGATCTGTGCTGCGACCCTCGAGGTGTCTGCGGCTTCGAACCCTTCGATGGACAGGACCGTGAACAACGCCGAGCCTGCCGCGACC
>JBDLJV010000019.1:0-20152 GCA_039714175.1 Actinomycetota bacterium | reverse complement strand
GAACGTGGGGAGCGAAACACCTCGTCAACGAACATTGGGACCTTGTTGCGTGTGACTACGTACTCACGGAGGTTGCGGGGCCCACATTGGGAACAGCCAACGACCCTTCGCTCCCCGTGACCGTTGCCGAGAAGGGGCCCCATTGGAGATCCGCGTCTACGCGCGGAAGCGCCGGCCACGGCAGTCAGCCGTTCGGAAGAGCCAATGCGCTGCTCAAGATGGCAGAGGCGTTCACGCTGATCGGGAGAGCGCCGCAGCCTGTCGCCATCACGGAGGAGTGGGTAGCTTTCGTTCCCCATCTTGCCCTCGCAGAGGATCTCACCGAGATGCTCACCGATCCCGACCGTGTGGATGACGCCATAGTCGAGATCGCCGAGGATGATCCCACGCTCGCTCGTTGGATCCATGCTTGCACGCACATGACATTCTCACCCAACGTGATCGAGAGCGGTATCAAGGCGAACATGATCCCGGATGCTGCAGATGGTGAGATCGACGTACGCCTCCTCCCCGGTCAGGAGGCCACGGATCTCGATGATCACCTGCGCAAGGTGCTCGGCCCGGACCTCTTCGATGAGCTCACCATGACTCCGATCCTGGACATGGTCGCCAATGCATCGCCTCCCGGAGGAACACTGTGGGAAGCCATCGCCGACGCCGCTGAGATCCACCTCGGATCGCGACGTCTCGCACCGACACTCACGCCTGTCACAACGGATGCCCGCTTCTTCCGCGAACTCGGCATTCCCGCCTATGGCGTTGGCCTCTTTGATGATTCCGTGACGTTCCCCGGAATGCTTGCGATGTTCCATGGCGTGGACGAACGGGTCTCGGAAGAGTCCGTCATGGCGTCCACGCGATTCCTTGCAAGTGTTGTCACTGCATTCTCAGCCAGAACAAGCGCAACGGACCACCAGTGACCACGAACTTTCTAGGCACCGTCGTATTCGATCTTGACGGAGTGATCTATCTCGGCTCGACTCCAATTCCCGGTGCGGCCGAAGCGATCGACGAACTCCGAACCATGGGGTGGCAGGTTCTCTTCGCCACAAACAACTCGACGAAGACGCCTGAATCGGTGCAACGCCAGCTGCTCGAACGATCCGGCCTGTCCGTTCCCGCCGATTCGGTGGTCACCTCAGGCATGGCGGCGGCTCGCTACCTAGCACAAGAGGGAATACGCACAGCCCAGGTTGTTGGCTCTGAAGATCTCGCTGACACCGTACGGTCGGCTGGTGTCTCCGTCACAGATGATCCTGAGGCCAAAGCTGTGGTCGTCGGCCTCGACAGACACCTGACCTACGGCAAGGTCGATCGCGCCGCTCGAGCGATTCGGAACGGGGCCCGATTCATTGCGACGAACACTGATGCCACGTTCCCGACTGTTGACGGGCAAGCCCCCGGCGCTGGCATGGTCGTCGCCGCAATCGCAGCTGCATCCCACGATGGCTGGATCGCCTGCGGCAAACCCGCCGATCCCATGCTGCAGCTGGTGAACGAGAAAGTCGCCGCTTCGCGCGTGGTGATGGTTGGAGATCGGCCTGAAACCGATATCGCCTTTGCTGCTACCGCCGGATGGGAATCCGTGCTCACCCTCACAGGCGTCACGGACTCAGTGGGTGCCGCGACCACGATCCATGTACCCGATCATGTTGTGTCGTCCGTTGTCGATCTCCCCGCGATCCTCGATGCCGACACACGATGAGGGATAATGCGGATATGAACGACATACCGAACGACGAAGAAGCACCGCAAGACCGCCCTGCTCTTGAGGCGCTCGCCACGGCCGACCCAGCCGACGCCCCCGACATCGCCGAAGGCGTGGCGGCAAGCCTCCAACGCGAGCTCGATCAGACAGATGCTTCGCGCGAAACCAAGACGGAGTCCGCGTCCTGAACCGTCGACGGCTCGATGCCGAGCTCGTGCGACGCAAACTCGTTGGCAGCCGAACCGAAGCCAAGCGAGCGATCGAGGCCGGACTCGTTCGCGTTGGAACGATCTCGAGCCCGAAGCCCTCAACGCTCGTCGCCCCCGACGAGCCTGTCCATCTCCTCCAACCCCCGGAACCATTCGTGAGTCGAGCGGGCCGAAAGCTCGACAGGGCGCTCGAGCTCTTCAACGTTGATGTCGATGGGCTACGCGTCGTCGACGTGGGGGCCTCGACCGGGGGCTTCACCGACTGTCTGCTCCAACGGGGTGCCTCATCGGTGACGGCGATAGACGTTGGTTACGGCCAGATGCATTGGAAGGTTCGAAACGATGATCGCGTCGAGGTCGTCGAGAGGACGAACATAAGGACTGCGGACATCTCACAGTTCGGTGAACCGTTCGATATCGTCGTATCCGACCTCTCCTTCATCTCCCTACGGGCGGTACACCACCAGCTTGCGCTACTCGGTGCATCGAACGCTCGTTGGATACTGCTGATCAAGCCCCAGTTCGAGGCCGGACGTGAGGCCGTTGGCAAAGGGGGGATCGTTCGCGATCCGGGTACGCGCAGACGCGTCGTCATCGAGGTCGTCGAATCCTTCAGCGAGATCGGCCTCGGATGCACCGGACTCATCGAGTCACCGATCACGGGAGCCACAGGGAACGTTGAGTACGTGGCCATCTTCGAACGTGGACGCGGTACCGTTTCCTCAGATACGATCGACAAGGTGTTCGACAGGGATCCGCAATGAATCGAGTCAAACTCGTCACTCGCGACGACAAGCCCCGGGCGATAGACCTCGCCGAGCAACTGACAGCACTCTTCGCTAAGCGTGACGTTGTCGTTCGCGATGAAGGCGTCGACGCCATCGTCGCGATCGGAGGTGATGGAACCGTCCTCGAAGCCGCAGCCATCGCCCGCGACGCAGGGATCCCCGTCTGTGGCATCAACGTCGGCAGGGTTGGATATCTCGCCGAGTTCGGCGAGGATGAGATCGAAGATCTCATCGATGCGATCGCGTCGGACTCCTTCCGAATCAAACGACAGGGCACGATATCGGTCGAGACGGAATCCTGTTCTGCTTTGGCGATCAACGACATCGTCGTCGAGAAGGTCATCAGCCAGAGGATCATCGAAGTCTCTGTCACAGTGGACGGTCGTCCTCTGGCGAACTACCGCACCGACGGCATGATCGTTGCCACTCCATTGGGATCCACCGCATACTCCCTGTCTGCCGGCGGACCGATCGTCGATCCCCGCCTCGATGCGCTGGTGCTTACACCCGTGGCACCGCACAGTCTCCTCACCCGAGCCATCGTGCTCTCCCCGGGCGCCGTCGTCACCTTCTCAGTTTCTGGAGACCGTCCGGCAAGGATCAACGTCGATGGGACCGAGCTGTGCACGGTGGAGCCTTCCGAGCCGATCACGGTCCGTCGGGGCGAGGCGACCGTCCAGTTCCTCACGCTCGATCGGCACCCGTTCCCACATGCCGTTCGCGAGCAATTCGGCCTTGACCATGCTTGAAGAGGTTGTCGTAACCAACCTCGGACTCATCCCTGAAGCAACGCTCACGCCAGCTCAGGGATTGACCGTGATCACCGGAGAAACCGGTGCCGGCAAGACCGTGATGCTGGGCGCACTCAGGCTCCTGGTAGGAGAACAAGCTGTCAAAGGACTCATTGGACCGCACGGAGACACTGCAGATGTCTCTGCACGGTTCATCGGAAGCCAGGAGCTTGTCGTCCGGCGTGTAGTGTCCCCCGACCGCTCGAAGGCGTACCTCGACGGTGCTATCAGCACGGCTTCCGCCCTCCGCGAGAACATCGGCCCAAGAGTGTCGATCGTCGGCCAGCACGACCAGCACACGATCACTTCCTCGGCAGGCGTTCGTGCGCTGATCGACCGATCGTTCACCGATGTCGAACGGCAAGCATGGGACGCCTACCAAGCGGCGTGGCTCCAGTTCGAGGCGGTCAGCGCTGAGGCTGATCTCCTCGGATCAGATCACCGCGGGCTCACACGCGAACTCGAGACCGTTCGGTTCCAGATCAATGAGATCGATGAAGCCGGATTCTCAATCGGAGACGACGAGGCGCTGCATGCAGAAGTGTCCAAGCTCCGCAATGCTGAATCCCTCATCTCGTCCGTCGACGCGGCTCTCGGCCGACTCGGCGAGGACGGTGCAATCGCACACATCGAAGAGGCCTCGCGGGCACTTGCCTCCGCTGCTGGAATCGACCCCTCGCTGGGGGATCTCGTGGCCCAGATCGACGACGCCCTGACCGATCTCAGTGAGATCACAACTGAAACTGCTCGCTACGGTGCCGAGCTCGCTGTCGAGCCTGCTCACCTCCAGCGCGCCGAAGAGCGCGTTGCTCTGCTCTCGACGCTCAAGAGGAAGTACGGCGACTCTCTCGAATCGATCCTCGACTTCCACAAGGATGCCGTGAACCGCGAATCCGAACTCGCTTCGCTGCTCGATTCGGCCGAGGACATCGCCGAGAGGCTCGCATCATCAGCCAAGAACGTCGAGGCCCGAGGCCGGGAACTTCGAGATTCTCGGTCGGCAGCTGGACAACGGATCGCCCGACAGACCGAGATTCATCTGAAAGACCTTGGATTCTCGCACCCGATCACGGAGCTCTCCGTGTCGACGGCTCCACCATCGCGAACGGGAGCAGACACCGTTGCCGTCGTGTTCGCTTCGGACGCGTCCCTCACGCCGGGTCCTGTCGGATCGATCGCTTCCGGAGGTGAGTTGAGCCGGCTCGTTCTTGCACTCACGCTTGCCTCAGGTGGTGCGGAGGGTGAGCTTGTCGCCTTCGACGAGATCGACGCTGGTGTCGGCGGCGAGACGGCCCTTGCCATGGGTGAGAAGCTCGCAGCCCTGGCTCGGGGCCGCCAGGTGCTGTGTGTGACACACCTTCCCCAGGTCGCGGCGTTCGCCGACTGCCACTACGTCGTGTCACGCGACGGAGCAACGGCGACCATCGCCGAAGCGACCGAGGATCAGCGGCCCGCTGAGTTGTCTCGTATGCTCGCTGGACTCACCTCGTCAGAGAAGGGCAGGGAGCATGCCGAAGAGCTCCTCCAAATCGCCGAGATGACCCGCGCGACAGCCGATTCGTGAGACCGGATTCCTGATTTGGCACCCGGAATGGGAGAAACACGGTCGATCGCTGTGCGCTGGTATCATCCAACCTTCCGAGGCGGAGGAGATACGTGACCAAGCACGTATTCGTCACCGGCGGGGTGACATCAAGTCTGGGCAAGGGGATCACTGCAGCGTCTCTGGGACGCCTCCTCAAGGCCCGAGGATTCAGGGTCGTTCTTCAGAAGCTTGACCCCTACATCAACGTCGATCCCGGCACCATGAATCCATTCGAACACGGTGAGGTGTTCGTCACCGACGATGGGGGAGAGACAGACCTCGACCTCGGCCACTACGAACGTTTCGTGGGCGAGAACCTGAGCAGGGATTCGAACGTGACGACCGGGTCGATATACCAGTCGGTCATCCGCAAGGAACGCAGGGGCGACTATCTCGGGGCGACGGTCCAGGTCATTCCTCACATCACGAACGAGATCAAGGGTCGGATCCGCAAGCTCGGCCAGAGAGACGACGTCGACATCGTCATCACCGAGGTCGGTGGAACCGTTGGTGATATCGAAAGCCTCCCGTTTCTCGAAGCCATCAGACAGGTTCGCAAGGATGTCGGCATCGACAACACGTGCTACATACACGTCACCCTTGTTCCCTACTTGCGCACGTCCGAAGAGCTGAAGACCAAGCCGACCCAGCACTCGGTCGCTGAACTGCGAAGCCACGGAATCCAACCGGAGATCATCGTCGTGCGATCTGACCGTTCCGTCGACGACTCCGCCAGACGCAAGATCAGCCTGTTCTGCGACGTAGCGGGCGACGCCGTGATCAACGCGGTGGATGTTCCGAACATCTACGGCGTACCGCTCTCGCTCCACGACGCCGGCCTCGACGACGTCGTGCTCAGGGAACTCAAACTCGATGCTCCCGAACCGGAGTTGGAACAGTGGGAGTCGATGGTCGAAGCGATGGCGAACCCATCGGAAGAAGTGACCATCGGCCTCGTGGGAAAGTACGTCGACCTCCCTGACGCCTATCTCTCGGTCGTGGAATCTCTCAGGCACTCGGGTCGTACGTCAGATGTCAAGGTCAACATCCGATGGGTTCCTGCCGACGATGTCGACGGCATGCTTGTCGACTCCTATCTCGAAGGCCTCGACGGCATCGTCGTACCAGGTGGTTTCGGCATCCGAGGCGTCGAAGGAAAGATCAGGTCCATTCAGTACGCCCGCGAACACGGGATCCCCTTCCTCGGCCTGTGCCTCGGACTCCAATGTGCCGTGATCGAGTACGCACGGAATGTTCTCGGACTCCAGGACGCCCATTCATCAGAGTTCGATCCGACATGCACCCACCCTGTGATCGACCTGATGGAGACACAGAAGGATGTCTCCGACATGGGAGGCACGATGCGTCTCGGCATCTACCCGGCGAAGCTCGCTGAGGAGAGCCTGGCGCGATCTCTGTATGACAGTGAGGTCGTCTACGAACGGCACCGCCACCGGTGGGAAGTCAACAATCGCTACCGCCAGCAGCTCGAGGAATCAGGTCTGTCGCTATCCGGCACATCCCCGGATGATCGTCTCGTGGAGTTCATCGAACTTCCGGGACATCCGTACTTCATTGCAACCCAGGCGCACCCCGAACTCAAGTCGAGACCGAATCACCCGCATCCACTCTTCGACGGACTTGTGGCTGCCGCTAAAACCCATGGGGGACAGATCGGTGTCGACTCGAAGGAGCACGCCGCTGTCGAGCAGCCGCGGTGATCCCCTCAGAGGACTTCAGCGTCCTCAAGAGGG
Source organism: Actinomycetota bacterium (assembly GCA_039714175.1). Classification (GTDB taxonomy): domain Bacteria; phylum Actinomycetota; class Acidimicrobiia; order Spongiisociales; family UBA5794; genus B3-G11. The sequence continues at coordinate 13,317 of JBDLJV010000019.1, read as the reverse complement.
AGAGCGTGCTCGATCTCGGATTCCTCGGTGTGACGAAGCGAACCATCAAGGGACCCGACGGCGGCGCTTTTGATCGAATCGTTGTCGAACACCCGGGAGCGGTTGCTGTCGTACCGATCATCGGCACCGACGTCGTTCTCCTCCGACAGTACCGAGCAGCTGCAGGTGACCGGATACTCGAAATCCCAGCGGGCAAACTGGACATAGCCGGCGAGGATCTGGAGGAAGCAGCACGGAGGGAACTCGAAGAGGAAGCCGGGCTCACCGGCGGCACGATCACGAAACTCACGAGCATCTGGACATCTGTCGGGTTCAGCGACGAGCGGATCACGATCTTCATGATCGAAGAGCCGTCAGACGGTCTTCGATCACCCGTCGGCCCCGAGGAAACCGACGCCGAGGTGGTGCGGATGCCGCTCACCGAAGCCGTTTCACTTGTCGCATCAGGAGTGGTCTCCGATGCGAAGACCGTGGCGGGGATCCTCCTCGCCATCCACCACCGTGACGCTTCCTGACCACGCGATCGAGTTCCTGGAGTCCATTCGCTCCGAACGGGGATTGTCGCCCAACACGGCACAGGCTTATCGGCAAGATCTGGTTCAATACAACGCGACGATCCGAGATCATGCGCGGATGGATGCTCCCGAGCAGATTCATGAGCATCTCGCAGCGTTGCGTTCACTTGGCCTCGCGGATACTTCTGTAGCGCGGAAATTTGCTTCGGTCCGGGCGTATCACCGCTTCCTCGTTGTCGAGGGATACTCCGATGTCGATCCCACCGCCGGTATCGCCGCTCCCGGTCGCCCGACGTCCATTCCGAAGGCGCTGACGATCAGCGAAGTGTCGATGCTTCTGGAGATCCCCGATCTCGAATCCACACTCGGTCGAAGAGATCGAGCGATCCTCGAGGTCCTCTATGGCACAGGCTGTCGGGTCAGTGAGCTCACGAACATGGATCTCCACGACATCGATTTTGAAACCATGACGGTGATCGTGACCGGGAAGGGGAACAAACAACGCATCGTGCCGATCGGGTCCTACGCATCCCGGGCGATCCGGGACTGGCTACCTGACCGTCTGTCACTCCGTCGCCCGGGCGACGACAGCGGAGCCTTGTTTCTCACCGCCCGAGGCAATCGCTTGTCACGCCAGACGATCTGGCGAGTCGTGCGGAACACCGGCGACCGTGCCGGAATCGATCCTGACCGGCTGTCACCGCATGTACTCAGGCATTCCGCAGCAACCCACATGGTGGAGGGCGGTGCAGACCTTCGCACTGTCCAGGAGATGCTCGGTCATGCGAGTCTCACGACAACCCAGGTGTACACGAAGGTGAGTCCCGAGCATCTCCGCGAGATAGTGCTCATAAGCCACCCACGCGGCAAATAGGCTCCAATTCCACCGCTGGACACTATTCTGTTCGTACCGGCGACGAACCGCGTGGAAGCCGGACACCGGAGGTATCGATGGCACCCGTCGACATGAAGAAGACAGCCGCCTCTCTTCAGGAGGAGCGTCTCAAACTTCTCCACCAGCTCGCAGAGCTCGGCGCAGATGAGAATGGCGAACTCACCGGCGAGATGGACTACGGCGACGCGTTCGCAGATGCCGGTGCCGCGACTGCCGAACGTACTGAGACGATGGGGATCATTGAGAACCTCAAGGCACACCTCGATGGCGTCAACTCCGCTATCGAGCGCATCGAGGATGGTACATACGGTGATTGCAGCGATTGCGGTGATGAGATCGGAGAGGACCGGCTCGAGTATCGGCCCACCTCATCGAAATGCATCGACTGTAAGTCCAAGGCGTCCTGAACCCACGTGCATCTCATTCGCCGATTCTTCGGCTTCCTGACTGCCTCTCCGCTCGACCCAGCGGAGCAACGCGAAGTCAGAGGCATTCTCCGCCCCGACCTTGCGAGGGAGTTCTTTCTGCAGCGTCCCGAGGACCAACGGCACGCTCTGGATGTCCTGCGAGCGGTGGGGGGCCATGACGATCTCGCCGAAGCTGCCCTGATGCACGACATCGGAAAGACGGCATCGGATCTCGGTGCGATCGGTCGATCGCTCGCAACGATCTGGAGTGCCCTCGGATTCACACCACGAGGCCGATGGCTGACCTATGTCGATCATGGCGAAATCGGAGCGACACTCCTCGAACAACTCGGTGCGGGCGATCTCACTGTCGCATTCGCCCGATTCCACCCTGGGCCACCACCACCCGGCGTCGATACCCGATCCTGGCACCTCCTTGAATCGGCAGACAACGTCTGAACGACAAACGACAAACGCTGAACGACGCACGACTCCTGATACCCTCCCCGCAATGTCGTTCGAAGTCCGCACACGAGCCTTCGAGGGTCCCCTCGACCTCCTGCTCCAGCTCATCACCTCGCACCAATTGGTGATCACCGAATTGAGCCTGGTGGAGGTGGTCAACGAGTACCTCTCCTTCCTCGACGAGATGCAGGACCTTGATCTCGAGGTCACAAGCGAATTCCTCCTGATTGCAGCGACACTCATCGAACTCAAGGCCCGACATCTGCTGCCTGAGGATGAACCATTCGATCTTGATGAGGAGCTTGCTCTGGCCGAGGAGCGAGATCGACTCCTGTCGCGTTTGCTAGCTTGCCTCACCTTCAAGGACGTCGCAGCTGTACTCAGGCATCGCATCGAGAACGCCGAACGGTACCTGCCACGACTCGCAGGACTCCCTCCAGAGATATCGCCGACGATCCCGGACGTCATCCTGCGGGTCGACGCTGACGAGCTGGCGGTGATCGCCGAACGCGTCTTCACCACACCGGACCTGGATCCGGACGTGGACCACCTCGACCTGGAACTTCCATCGGTGCAGGATGCAATGATCGATCTCCAATCCCGGATGGCTCTCTCGATCACGTCCGACTTCGACGACGTCGTAGCCCACTGCTCGCGCAATGTCGAGGTTGTCGCCTACTTCCTTGCTCTGCTCGAACTGGCGCGGTGGGGAATCGTCCGGGTGAGTCAGGACGAGCCGAATGCGAACATCTCACTCTCATACGATGAACAAGCAGCCAACGAGCGCTTCGAAGCGATGCTCGGCTCCGAAGGAGACGCATGACCGATACCGCGACCATTCTTGAGGCAATCCTGTTTGTTGCCGAAGAACCCGTGACCACCGCCGAACTCGCCGAGGTCACCGAACTGCCGCGTGCAGACATCGAAGCCACTCTTGAGGAACTGGCCACGCAACTCGGTTCCGAACGAGGAATCGTGCTCCGGAACGTCGCTGGTGGCTGGCGTCTCTACTCCCATCCGGACGCCTATCCCTATCTCGAGCGGTTCGCTTCGACGGACAGGGCCCGCCAGCTCTCCAATGCTGCTCTCGAGACGCTTGCCGTGGTTGCCTACAAGCAGCCAGTGAGCAGGGGACAGGTTGCCGAGATACGTGGGGTGGACTCGGAGCACGCGCTGAAGACGCTCGAACGCCGGGGACTCGTAGTGGAGGTAGGCAAGGCACCCGGGCCGGGACAGGCGCTGTTGTACGGGACTACCGATCTCTTTCTCGAAAAGCTCGGCATTGTGTCCCTCGCCGATCTACCACCGCTCGCAGATCACGTTCCGCCAGCGCAGATCGTCGAGACTCTCGAGCTGGACATAACACCGGAGCCATCATCGAACGACTCAACAAGCTGATCGCACGCACGGGCTTCGCCTCCCGACGCAAGGCCGACGTACTCATCGAACAGGGCAGGGTTGATGTCAATGGCGAAACCGCCGCCGTTGGACAGCGCATCGACATGGAGAGGGACTCGGTCGCGATCGACGGCGTTCCGCTGCCGCTCAATCCCGACCTCAAGACGTGGCTCGTCTACAAACCGCCGGGCGTCGTCTCGACAATGTCTGATCCTCAGAACCGACCCACGGTCAAGGATCTGGTGCCCGCTGATCCGACAACGAACCCTGTCGGTCGTCTGGATCTCCACTCGGAGGGTTTGATGCTGATGACCAACGACGGTGATCTCGCACTCAGAGTGGCTCATCCACGCTACGGCATCGAGAAGGTGTACCACGCTCTGGTCAAGGGAACCGTGCCGGCGAAGAACCTCTCGATGCTCACCGACGGCATCGACCTCGAGGACGGTCAAGCCAAGGCCAAGGCCGCACGCATAGTCGACACCTCAAGCGGTAACACCCTCGTGGAGATCACCATGACGGAAGGACGGAAACGCGAGATCCGTCGGATGTTCGACTTCATGGGCATCGAGATCGTCCGGCTGGCGAGAACGGCAATAGCCGGTATCACTGACCGAAGCCTCGCCCATGGCGAGTATCGAGAAGTCTCGATCGCCGAGATTCGCGCCATCTACGCTCGCGCTGAGAAGAACCTGACCGATGACTGATCGCACCGTCACCAACCCGGGGGGTCCTTTCCGGGCATCTGTGCAGGTACCCGGGGACAAGTCGCTGTCGCACAGAGCATTGATCCTGGCTGCCATGGCCGAAGGCGACAGCCTCGTGAACAACATCGGCCCGGGCCAAGACGTCCGGGCAACGGTTGCTGCATGCCGCCAACTCGGCGTCACGGTCGATCTGCCCCAGGTACGTTCCCCGGGCATACGCCAGTGGTCGACACCGTCTGGCCCCATCGACTGCGCCAATTCGGGCACAACCATGCGACTGCTCGCAGGTGCTCTCTCCACCGCGCCGATCTCAGCGACCCTGGCAGGCGACCCATCGCTGTCCTCCAGGCCCATGGCACGCCTGACAGCACCTCTCCGAGCTCTCGGTGGAGTGATCGAGACAGCACCCGAGGGCACGGCGCCGCTTCGTGTTGGTGGTGTGTCATCCGTCCGGACAGCGGATGTCCGCATCGAGGTCGCATCAGCACAGGTGCGTTCAGCGTTCGAACTAGCGGCGCTAGCCGCTGATGGGCCTTCAACGATCGACTCACCTCCCGGGTTCCGGGATCACACTGAGCGGTGGCTGTCTGCCATCGGGAGAGGGGAGTGGGGAGAGGGTTCGATCTTCGCCATACATCCGGGACCTGTCCCGCCTGCCCGATACGACATTCCCGGAGATCCGTCTTCAGCAGCCTTCCTGTGGGCACTCGCCGCCATCGAACCCGGTTCGGAAGTGCTCACACCGAACGTATCCCTGAATCCGGGTCGACTTGGTTTCCTCCAGATCCTTGAGAAGATGGGAGCGGGCATCGAAGCGGCAGTCACCGACTCGGTTGGAGGGGATCCCGTCGGTGACGTCATCGTTCGTGCCCAGAGTCTCGAGGGAACGGCAATCGGAGGTCATCTCGTCGCTGCAGCCCTTGACGAGCTTCCTCTCGTCGCTGTCGTTGCTGCGTTCGCAGAAGGCGTCACAACGGTCAGAGACGCAACGGAACTCCGGGCCAAGGAGTCGGATCGCATCGAATCGACCACACAGATGCTGCGCTCCCTCGGAGGAGGAATCGAGGATTCCGCTGACGGCTTCTCCGTCGTCGGCACAGGATTCTTGAATGGCGGCGCGATCGACTCCAGAGGAGACCACCGCATCGCCATGGCTGGCGCTGTCGCCGGCATGCGGGCACAAGGTCCCGTAACGATCGAGAACGCCCAAGCCGCGGCGGTGTCATGGCCCGGCTTCTACGAGACCCTGGAGGAACTGTGGTCATAGCCATCGATGGTCCAAGCGGAGTCGGGAAGAGCACCGTTTCTCGCGCAGTGGCAGCACGGCTCGGCCTCGCCTACCTCGATACCGGCTCCACGTACAGAGCAGCAACGTTGGCGATCGTCCGCGCTGGCATCGACGTGGAGTCCGAAAGCGAGATCCTCACCGAGCTCGCGGAACACTCGATCGACTACACGGAACTCGGGATAATGCTCGACGGTACGTCGGTTGCATTCGATGTTCGTTCTGACGACGTCACCAGCAATGTGAGCGCGGTGTCTGCCCATCCGATTGTGCGTTCGGAGATCGTCCACATGCAGCGGCAGTGGGTGGATAATGTCGATGACGATGCCGTCGTGGAGGGCCGCGACATCGGCACGGTCGTCTTCCCTGATGCCCCGCTGAAGATCTATCTGACAGCGAGCCCGTTGGTTCGTGCACAGCGTCGGTCCGGAGACGCCGAGGCTGATGGCAAGTCGGTCGCCGATATCGCGTCAGCCATCGAGGCGCGCGACCATGCCGATTCGACACGAAAGACATCCCCGCTCCGCCCTGCCGGTGACGCCGTCATCATCGACACGTCGCACCTCACCATCGACGAGGTCGTTCAAGAGATCATCGATAGGGTCCCGACGATCTGAACCGAGCACATGGCTCTCCGACATGCTGTCGGAGAGCGGTCCCGGTAGATTGCACGTCAAGCCACCGGAATCACTTCTTTCGCTGGCAGCATGCGGACCCGAGAGCGCCCTTTCCCCCGAGGGCCGACTCTCCATAGGGTCCGCATGCGCGTTCAGGGGTTGCACGCTTCCGCGTGACTAGTCATCCCGGAGAGTCACCCTTTGTGTCTCCACAGATCGGCAGCAGTCCTCCATGATGTAGCCATGACAACCGCACAGCACATCTACCAGCTCACTTGTCACAAGTGCGCCAGGCCGGCCCTCACCCTCGACAATGACGGTAGGTCCCTGTGTGCACGTCATGCAACGGTATTCATTGCGGCTCCTCGCATCGAGCCCAAGAAGGACGATCGCTGGTGACAGCCGTCATCGAGGCATCCGTCTAGAGAAGCAGGAGCCGAACCTCCCGGTTCGGTCCCGAAGCTGCGTCTGATCCCACCCCGAAGCGGATCAGACGCGCCTGCACCCTCCTCCCGTCCCCCCTTGATGGGGGGGACAGGCGAGTCCTCGAGCCAGGGGAGTGATGCTGAAACCTGAAGCCTGAAAGCCGGAGTCCTTCTGCATCCCCCTCCTGGCTCGCTTCGCTCGCCCGTCCTCCCACAAGGGGATGACACTGATGCGGGCAGGATGGGTCAGCTCTTCAAGGGAGAACCCATTGGGTAGGTGCCTCGCTTCGTCGATTGAGAACAAGGGAGGGGACTTCCTAGACGCCCTCAGACGCCGAGGATCGCGAGGGCCTCCGTGGCGGTGAACTCCCGATCGTTCTCGATCGGGCCGGGCGCACCGGGAGTGCGACATGCATAGGCACCCTCGACGAGTGGCTGCAGGGCCGCCATGAGGAGCCTCAACTTCGGGGGGAGAGGGAAGTACTCGTCTTCGGCGGTCACACGCAACGGCTCGGTTCCCGCATCCGGACCAACGGCTTCGACTACTGCCTGAACCCTCTGATCGGGAGCGGAGGCTCCGGCTGTGACGCCGACAACATCGACATCGTCGAACCACTCGGATCTCACATCGTCTGCGCTCTCGACCCTGTGTGTCGGCACACCGGCGTTTCGTCCGACACGAACCAACGCCTGGGTGTTCGACGAATTCTCTGAGCCCACGACCAGCAATACGTCAGAGCGCTCAGCGAGCGCACGGATCGCTGTCTGGCGGTTCGTGGTTGCGTAGCACAGGTCGCTCTTACGGGCTGTCCACAGATCAGGGAAACGCTCCTGCGCGTCAGCCAACACACCCTCCCACTCGAAGAGACCCAAGGTGGTTTGTGCAAGCAAGGCCACATCCGCATCTCGAGGAGCGTTGAAGGTCTCCAAACCGACACGGGGATCGACGAGTTGAGCAGCGGCTGGTGCTTCGGCAATGGCCCCGGTCGCCTCATCGTGGCCTTCATGACCGACATAGATGATGTCGTATCCCTTCGAGGCCATGCGACGAACCTCATGGTGCACCTTCGTGACGAGGGGACATACGGCATCCACCATCACCGTCGAGCGATCATCGGCGGCGGCCACGACTTCCGGAGCCGATCCGTGAGCTGAAAGCATCACCGGCCGACCGTGGGGGACTTCGCCTATGTCGTCGACGAACACAACCCCGGCCTGCTCGAACGCTGACACGACGGCGCCGTTGTGCACGATCTCGTGGTAGCAGTACACCGGAGGCTCGTAGACCTGCACCATCCACGTGAGTGCTTTGATCGCCATTTCAACGCCGGCGCAGAAACCGCGCGGCTCAGCGAGAAGGACCTTTGTCACCATGGTGTGAGAATAGAGGCCAACGGCCCTCTGTTCGGGGGTTCGGAGGTATCCTCCCCGGCATGTCCCTGCCCACCGTCATCGAGATACTCCCCGGCACCCCTGCAGATGCCGCCGGACTTGCATCAGGGGATGAGCTCGTGTCCATCAACGGACTCGTTCCGAATGATGTGATCGAATACCAGCAACTCGTTGACGATGTAGATCCGGTGTTCCTCATGAGAAGAGACGGCGCTGAGTACGAAACCGTCCTCGTCAAGACCGAAGGCGCGCCCATAGGTCTTCGGCTCGGATCGTCCATCTTCGACAGGGTCCAGACCTGCGACAACCACTGCGAATTCTGTTTCATCTACCAGCTGCCGCCAGGACTGCGCAAATCCTTATATCTCAAGGACGACGACTACCGCCTGTCCTTCCTCTACGGGAACTTCACGACCTTGACTCGGTTCACAGAACTCGACCTGGCGCGGGTAGTCGAGGACAAGCTCGGCCCGCTCTATGTCTCGATCCACGCCACGGATCCTGACATCCGAGCGGACATGCTGCGCAACCGCCGTGGGGCCACCAGCCTCAGATGGCTGGAGGCTCTCCTTGACAATAATGTCGCGGTGCACGGCCAGGTTGTGCTCTGCCCCGACATCAACAACGGCCCTGTCCTTGAGCGCACCCTCGCCGAAACGATCACACGGTTCGGGTCGTTGGAGACACTCGGCATCGTGCCGTTGGGTCTGTCGAAGTACAACACCGAGCCCAATCTCAGGGTGCATACGGCGCAGGAAGCTGCCGAAGACCTCGCGATCATCGAGTTCTGGCAGCAACAGGCGATGGAGCGCCTCGGCCGACGCATCTTCCAGGCGTCCGACGAGTTGTACGTGACCGCTGAGCGTGACGTCCCTCCGACCGCGGCCTATGAAGGCTTCCAGCAGCACGAAAACGGGATCGGGATGGTCAGGGCCCTCTACGACGAACTCGACCGACTCGAACACGGTTCGCCCTCAACAGGGCCTATCGTCACCGGTGAGTGGCGAACAATGCCAGCCGCGCCGGCTGAGGGCTACCGGGCAATGCGACACACTGCCTCGGATCCTCAAGCTGGGATCGGGCCGCTCGTCGTATTGACCGGCGAGTATGGCAAGAAGATCCTTGATCCGGTCAAGTCCAGGCTCGAGCGTCTCTCTGATAGACAGATCCGCCTTCTGGAGGTCCCAAACGACTTCTTTGGAGGCAACACAGCCGTTGCCGGCCTGATGGTTGGAGAGGACATCATCAACACGATTTCACATGACAACGGACCCGTCGGCGCATACGTCATCCCGGACGTTGCACTCTCCGGTGACACCTTCATAGACGACGTTGCCCTGACAACCGTTGCGGATATCGCCCCGGCTCCCGTCGTCGTCGTGCCGGCCACCGCTGCCGGGCTTCTCGGGGCCGCACGATGAGCCGGATGCCGATCGTCACGATCCTCGGAAGGCCGAACGTCGGCAAGTCGACACTGGTGAACCGCATCATCAGGCGCAAGTCCGCCGTCACCAACGAAGAAGCCGGTGTCACCCGTGACAGACGTCAATTCGATGCAGAGTGGGCCGGACACACGTTCCATGTCGTCGACACCGGTGGATGGGAAGCTCGCCCGCAAGAACAGCTGACCGCCGATATCAGGGAGCAGGCAGAGGCTGCCGTCGCAGGTTCCGACCTCGTCGTGTTCGTTGCCGACGCAACGACAGAAGTCACCGACGATGACGTCGGCATCGCCCGCATCCTCCAGCGTTCCGGTGTACCCCATCTCCTTGTCGCGAACAAGGTCGATTCACCAGCCGTTGAATCTGATCTCGCCCACCTCTGGGGCCTCGGCTTGGGCAACCCGATTCCCATTTCTGCGCTGGCCGGCCGCAACACAGGGGAGCTCCTCGACCTGATCGTTGATTCTCTGCCCACGGACCTCGAAGGTGACGGTGACCCCGACACGATCGCGAGTCTGGCGATCGTCGGACGTCCAAACGTCGGCAAGTCGACGCTGTTGAACCGACTTGCCGGAGCGGAACGGGTCCTTGTCTCAGATGTGCCCGGCACAACTCGCGATCCGATCAACCTCGTTGTCGATATCGACGGTGAGTACTTCGAGGTCATCGATACCGCCGGCATCAAGCGTCACACGAAGATCAAGGACGAAGCCGACTACTACTCCGTGCTTCGTGCCCATGATGTCGTGCGACAGTCCGATGTCGTGCTGTTCCTCGTCGACGGACAGCGTGGGGCGACACATCAGGAACAGAGACTCGCTGAGGAGATCGCCAAGGCCGGCGCGGGACTCATCATCGTGCTGAACAAGTGGGACGAACTCACCGAAGAGGAACGGCTCGAAACGGAAGATTCCGTGGGGGACCGGCTGGCATTCGTGAGCTGGGCACCGGTTCTTCGGATGTCTGCTCTGACCGGGTCAAGGACACATCGCCTGCCCAAGTACATCCGCATGGTCCTCGAACACCGACGACAACGCGTCCCTGCCTCCGAAGTGAATCGGCTCGTGCGGAGGTTGCAGGAAGCCCACCCGCCGCCTGTGCGCAAGGGGAGACGTCCCAAGATCCTCTACGCCGTCCAGGCCGAGACCGAACCACCAACGTTCGTGTTGTTCGTGCGGGGTGGCGAACTCGGGACCGACTACATTCGGTTCATCGAGAATCGGATACGGGAAGCGTATGACTTCAGCGGCACACCAATCAGGATCAGGGCGAGGAACCGCCATTGAGTGACGAGCGCCTCCAGAGATCCACAGAAAAAGCCCTCTCCGGCGGACCGGAGCGGTACCACGAGAAACTGAAGCAGCAGGGGAAGCTTTTCGTGCGCGACCGCATCGACCTTCTCACCGATGCCGGAAGCTTCGTCGAGGACGGCCTACTGGCCCGCAACGAGGACGATGTCCTCGCTGCCGATGGCGTTGTCACGGGCCGGGCTCGCGTCGATGGTCGCCCTGTTGTCGTCATCGCCAACGACCCGACGGTCAAGGCCGGTTCGTGGGGGCGTATCACTGTTGAGAAGATGATCAGAGCCCTCGAGGCGGCGTACGACGAGCTTCTCCCGGTGTTCTACCTCGTCGATTCCGCTGGCGCACGGATAACCGACCAGGTCGAACTGTTCCCCGGTCGCCGCGGTGCGGGGAAGATCTTCTACAACCAGATTCGACTCTCGGGAAGGGTCCCACAGATCTGTTGTCTCTTCGGACCGTCTGCCGCCGGCGGCGCATACATACCGGCGTTCACGGATGTTGTGGTCATGGTTGAAGGACGCGCGTCGATGTACCTCGGATCACCGAGGATGGCTCAGATGGTCGTGGGGGAGCACACGACGCTCGAAGCGATGGGGGGAGCACGCGTCCACTGCGAAACATCCGGCTGCGGAGATGCCCTCGTCTCGTCGGATGAAGAAGCGATCGAATGGGCAAAGGAGTACTTCTCCTATGTCGCTGACAACTACCGGGTCCACCCGATCGACTACGAACCTGAACTCCCCGTCGAAGGCGCCGACATCTCTGCCGTCCTGCCCGAGGACGACAAGGGGGGCTACGACATGCACGATTTCATCAACGGGCTTGTCGACGAGTCGTCCTTCTTCCCGATCAAGCATCTGTTTGCAAAGGAACTGATCACCGGGTTCGCGCGGCTCAACGGATCGCCGATCGGCATCGTTGCGAGTCAACCGGCGCACCTCGGCGGTGTCCTGTTCGTTGATTCAGCCGACAAGGCTGCACGTTTCATGTGGCTCTGTGACGCCTTCAACATCCCACTCCTGTTCCTTGCTGATGTGCCCGGGTTCATGATCGGTTCCCAAGTGGAGGCAGAAGGGATCATCCGACACGGTGCCAAGATGATCTCGGCGATGGCAGAGGCAACGGTGCCTCGAATCTCTGTCATCGTGCGCAAGGCCTACGGAGCCGGCCTCTACGCCTTCTCCGGCCCGGGGTTCCGACCGGAAGCGACGATCGCTCTGCCGACTGCAGAGATCGCCGTCATGGGGCCCGAAGCTGCAGTCAACGCCGTCTACTTCAACACCATCGAGAGCCTCGAAGAGCCTGAACGCACAGCGTTCGTCGAGGAGAAACGTGCCGAGTACGAAGAGGACGTCGACCTCATGCATCTTGCTGCCGAGGGTGTCATCGACGCGGTTATCGAGCCTGGCGCCCTCAGGGAAGAACTCATCAAGCGGTACGCGCTCGCCAAGCGCAAGGACCGGTTCTTCTCGGACAGGAGACACGGCGTGCCGCCCGTATGACCTCTGACCCCGAGGAGCGGGCCAATCTCCCGATCGAGGAAGAGGACGAAGATCCGGGATGGCCTTGGAGCTTCCTTCTCCTTGTCGCAGCCGGTGGGATCTACCTCATCCTGCGCTTCGTCCAGATGATCAACGACTACATCTTGAACTGACGCTGGCGGATACGGAGCGATCCATTCCTAACCTTGCGCCGCACGGGACGTGGCGCAGTTTGGCAGCGCACCAGTCTGGGGGACTGGGGGTCGCCGGTTCAAATCCGGCCGTCCCGACTACAGAGAAACCCCTGTTTATCAGGGGTTTCTCGCATATCTGGAGTCTGCGAGATGGCCGATATCAGGCTTCTCAGCGTGCATTGCAGGGTGCATTCTGCCTCAGAATCGCTCTCAGGGTGCATATCGAGGCCATTGGGGAGGGTGCCTGTGATCGTCGGTCAGGTAGAGGCCAGCTCTCCGGACGGTGAGAGATCGGCATGGTTCACGGGGATCAGTCAGCCCAACCGAGTGCAGTACCGATCCACAGCGCGAGGCAGAGGATCACGGCGACCCACAGGGTGCCTACAAGGGCGCGTCGATTGCCCGGATTCTCGTTCGTGCGGTCGTTGTGCCAGACCATATAGGCGATAGATGCTGTGATCACAGCAGGCCCAAGTCCGTTGATGCGGAACCGGATGAGCGTTGCAATGGATAGCAGCAGAATTGCGGCCCCCACGATGTAGTAGCGCAGGCTGAGTTCCTTCAACTCTTGGTCGGTATCCATCGAACCCCCTCGTCCCTGTCTGGGGAGAATAGAGCAGTGGATTGCATCACGCGGATCGCAGCTCGACGGAGATCAAGGAGATGGTCACGGTCACGGGGGTCGGCCATGCGATGACACCGAGGAGATCATCACGCTGAGCTAGCCTCCGGGCATGAATCCTCCAGAGCAACTCAGCACGGATCGACTCCTGCTGCGCAAACCGAAACC
>JBDLJV010000018.1:0-20301 GCA_039714175.1 Actinomycetota bacterium | reverse complement strand
TCGATGCCATACAGCAGATCTCCGGGCTTGGCGTTGTTGGCGGCAACCGCGACACCGCTCAAACTGCCGATGAACATCGCTGCGGTCGCAGCCACGGTTGCGACGCGGTGACGCAAGGAACCCACCATGGTGGAGCGCCTCGCTTGCGTTGGCTGGTTGGATGCCAGGTTCTGCGCCGCAAGGAGTTCTTGGGCCTTGTTCGTCGCAACGACAGCGGCCGGCCGTGCAAGCGCAGCGACCTTTTGCTGGGCAATTGGAGCGCTCGCCTGGGTCCGTAGGGCCGCGACGAAATCAGTAAACGGGGCGAGATCGCCCGAAAGCTCACGTGAGCCGCCAAGTAGACGATCAAGATCCCGGTCCACGGGACCGGTGTTCCTCACGCTGCTGTCATAATCGCTCACCGGGGGACTCCCTTGTGCTCGACCTGCTTCTGAATGGACGACAAACCGCGTCGCTGGAGACCCTGCACTGTTTCGACCGACTTCTCCATGACTTCTGCGGTTTCGTCGAGCGAGAGTTCTGCGACAACTCGCAGGCTGATCGCATCCTGTTGGTCGGGCGTGAGAGTTTCGAGCAAGTGAAAAGCGTCGATGTTCCGTGCCCGTGCCCGTGCCGGTGGCTTGGTTCTGTTCTCCGTGGAGTCAGTTGCAAGGTTCGTGGTGATGCGCTTCTGTTTCCTCAATTCATCAGACATATGTCGATGAGCAATGACGAATACCCACGATCGGAACCCGGACTCATCCCCTCTGAACGCGTTGAGATTCCGACCGAGATCGATGAACACGTCTCCGGCAAGATTTTCGGGATTCGAGACACCGCGTGACCGGAAGAACCCGAGCAATGCTGGGGCGGTGTCACCGACGAGAATATGCCACGCCCATTCGGATCCCTCTTGGGCCGCAGTCAGGACTCCGTCGAATCCGGAGATCGTCAATGTCATCTGCTCCTCCCTATACGTATGTATCGGCAGAATCACCAATGAAACTGAAATCGGTATTCGACAAAAAAACAGAACCCCGGCACCGCTGCCACTGCGCTGACAGTGGTGCGACGCCGGGGCATCCGTTGGTTCTGTGGTCAGATTCCTAGGACGATTTCCCCTGATTCGGACTCGAAGACGAGCATGCCGAAGGCGCTTGCACCCGGCTCATCCGGAAAGACAAGACCTTCGGGGCATTCGCGAGGTTCCTTCGGCTCCTCGCCCTCCTCCAGAGGCTCGACTTCCTCATCAGCAACGAAGTCGTCCCTGCACTGTTGGAGGTGGCCGAAGGGCATTCCGTACTCGTCGATGATGCGCTTGCCCCATGCCTTGGCAGATTCAGGCAGTCCTGGCATCTCAGAATCGCCGTGTGCACCTCGCGCGGCAATGTGATCGGCTGATGCGCCCCTGTTCTCTCCGGCGCCCTCGGACTTGCCCGGGGCGGCGAAGGCCGGTGAAGCGCCCGCGATCAGCAGCGCCGAAGCTGCAATCAGGATGGCTACTCGTTCTCTCATCGGTTTCCTTTCGTTCTACGGTTTGCTGGTTGGTGGTGTTGGAGATTCTGGGGCGGACCCTGACTGACCCGGCAGATCGGGCTGGCCTTGATCAGCAGGTCCGGGATCGACCGGTGGTGTTCCTGCCGAGGAATCGTCCGGTCGGCCTATCTGACGTGCGATTTCAGCAACTTTGGGTCCGTTGAATTCCTGGCCGCTCTTGGAGAGATGGGAGAGGAGTCCTGCGACGGCATCCCGGGCTTCCAATGATTGTTCGGATCCGCCGGACATGACCCGATCGGCGGCATCGAGAAGCGCTGACGATGCATCTGCGTTGTCGGGCCTGTGCAGGTTCACGACGTCGGCGGCGAGCCGGAGACCTCTCGGAACCTCTCCGGAGTCGAAGAGCGCCTGAACCTCGACCAGCCGTTCATCGGTGTTGCCGTTCCCGATCCCGATGGCTTCGAGTGCCCGGTCAATGCCATACAAGGTGTCACCCGGTTTGGCGTGATCTGCGGCCACGGCGACACCACTCAGGCTGCCGATGAACAGAGCGGAGGTCGCGGCAACTGCGGCGACTCTGCGTCGGAACCCGGTAAGAAGGGGAGTACTTGCTACTCGTTCGGTCGAACTGTCGGCGCTGGGCTGTTGGGCGGCGTTTGCCGCTTCGACCACTGTCGACTGTGTGTATGCGACGATCGTCGCTTCGTCGACATCAACGATCGCTTCGGACTGCAACGCTGCGACAAGGCCAGCGACTGATGCGAACTCGTTCGCTTCGTCTACAGAGCCGTCGAACAAACGCTCAATATCCCGATCTGTGGCTTCGTGATGTCCCATTTCATCCAAGTAATCGTCAAGATCGGTCATCGGGATACCTCCTCCTGCGCGATTTCTCTCCGGAGCGATGCCAAGCCGCGTCTTTGAAGAGCCTTCACGGCTCCTATCGGCTTGCCTACGACCGTCGCTGTTTCTTCCAGGGAGAGGCCAGCGATGATCCGAAGTCCGACGACGTCGCGCTGGTCGGGCGTGAGAATCTCGAGCATGTGGAGTGCTTCCTCACTCCCTATCGATTCCAAGGCGACGTTCTCGGCACTCGGTGAAGTTTCGACGGGCTCTGCAGCCAGGCCGATCGGTGTTTCGGTCGGTCGACGCTGCTGCTTTCGCCATGCGTCGGACATGCGTCGGTGCGCAATGACGAAGACCCACGATCGGAAACCAGACTCGTCCCCACTGAACGTGGACAGATTTCGGGCGAGGTCGATGAACACATCTCCCGCCAAGCCTTCAGGGTCGAAGACCCCTCGCGTCCGAAAGAACCCGACCAGTCTCGGCGCGATGTCGCGAACGAGGATGTCCCACGCCCACTCAGATCCCTCCTGGGCCGCGGCAAGAACTCCTTCGAATCCTGCGATGGTCAATGTGGATCACTCCCGGCCGTGATTCAGTCCCATCGGCATTTCTGCCGATGGAGTTGACCGAAGGCTAAGCGTTGGACGGGCGGAAACCGGAGATCAGAAGCCGGAAACCGCTCTCTGCCGAACGCCTGCGCTCAGCTCTCACTCCTCAGTCCTTCAGCCACTGCGGTTCCCATTGCTTCCGTACCAATCGACTCGGCACCATCGGCAATATCTGCGGTTCGTAGGCCGGCTGCCAGGACACGATCAACTGCGTTCTCGATCGCTCGTGCCTCGGCTTCCAGCGTCAATGAGTGCCGGAATGCCATCGCCACAGCAAGGATCGTTGCCAGAGGATTGGCGACATTCTGGCCTGCTATGTCGGGGGCAGATCCATGGATGGGTTCGTAGAGCCCGGCACCGCCATCACCGAGTGATGCCGATGGCAGGAGACCGAGCGAGCCCGGCAGCATGGACGCTTCGTCGGTGAGGATGTCGCCGAAAAGGTTTCCCGTCACGACGACATCGAAATCCCTCGGGCGTGAGAGCAAGTGCATGGCCATCGCGTCGACGAGAATCGTCTCGAGTTCGACGTCAGGGAACTCCTCGGCCATGATCCTTTCGGTCGTCCTCCTCCACAGGCGCGACACCGCGAGCACATTCGCCTTGTCCACCGACGTCAGTCGGCCTGATCTTCCCCGAGCAGCATCGCCAGCCATACGGACGATGCGTTCGATCTCAGGCACCGTGTACCGCATGTGGTCGGCAACTTCGGTCCCGTCGTCGGAGATCGTTGACCCCCCGAAGTAGATACCGCCGGTGAGCTCCCGAATGAACAGAATGTCGGTGCCTTCAACGATGCTCCTCCGTAGGGGAGAGGCGTCGACGAGGGTGTCGAACGTCTTGACGGGTCTCAGATTCGCGTAGAGCCCCAGTTCCTTGCGAATCGCGAGCAATCCCGCCTCGGGCCGTGTCTTGGCATCGGGGTCGCTCCACCGGGGTCCACCGACGGCACCAAGAATGACGGCGTCGGATGCCCGGCATGCCTCGAGCGTCGCTGTCGGGAGAGGGTCGCCCGTTGCATCGATGGCACATCCGCCCATGAGGTGTTCCCCGTACGTGAACGTGTGCCCGAATCCGTCGGCGACTGCGTCGAGCACCTTCCTGGCCTCGGCAACGATCTCCGGTCCGATCCCGTCACCGGGAAGAAGCGCGAAGTGGGCTATCACGTGCTTTCGCCGGTGTCGGTGACGCCCCGATCGAAAGCTGCCTTGTTCATGGCAGACACCATTGCCCGCGCAGAGCCCTCAACGACATCCGTCGAGACTCCTCTGCCGGAATAGGTCGAAGATGCAACCTTGATGACAACGTTGACCTCGGCCATTGCATCGGCACCAGCCGTGATCGGTGAGACGCGGTAGTCGAGAAGCCGCGCCGGAATCCCGTACGCATCCTGCATGGCGACGAACGTCGCATTGACCATGCCGTCTCCTTCGGCTGTCTTCTGGACCATCTCACCATTCCGGGACAGCGTCACGGTGGCCACTGGTACTTCCTTCGAGCCGCCGGTGACGTGGATCTCTTCGAAGTGCATCTCCTCGAGATCTGTGCCCGTTTCCTGGGCAACGATGGCCCTGATCCCTTCCTCAGAGATCTCCCCTTTGCGGTCGGCGAGTTCCTTGAACCTGTCGAACGAGTTCTGGAAGTCCACATCTTCGAGCGTGATTCCCATCTTGGAGAGTGTGTCCTGGAATGCAGCACGACCGGAGTGCTTGCCGAGCACGAGCGTCGACTCGTGACCGATCGCCGACGGGTCCATGATCTCGTACGTCTCCCGGTGGCGCAGGACACCATGCTGATGAATTCCGGATTCATGGGCGAACGCGTTGCGACCGACGACTGCCTTGTTGTACTGGATCGGATACCCGGTGAGGCTCGACACGAGGCGGGAAGTCTCGAAGATCTGGGTTGTGTCAGCGCCAATCTCAACCTCGAAGTAATCGGGGCGGGTGCTGACCGCCATGATGATCTCCTCGGTGGACGTGTTGCCTGCTCGTTCCCCGATGCCGTTGATGGCTCCCTCGATCTGCCGGGCCCCGGCATTGATGGCGGATAGCGAGTTCGCAACCGCCAGCCCGAGGTCGTTGTGGCAGTGCGTCGAGATGATGACATCGTCGTTCCCGCCCTTGACGTCCTCAAAGACTCTGCTGAGGAGTTCCACGAAATCTTCAGGCATCGCGTAGCCGACGGTGTCCGGGATGTTGATCGTTGTCGCACCAGCGGCGACAGCGGCCCGGCACACTTCGACGATGAAATCCGGATCGGACCTCGTTGCGTCCTGTGGGGAGAATTCGACGTCATCGACGTATCCCTTGGCTCTCGCAACACCGTCCTTGACGGAGCGAAGAACCTCAGACGGCGTCATCCGAAGCATCTGCTCCATGTGAATGGGAGAGGTCGACATGAACACGTGAATGCGCTTCTTGTCTGCTGCCCGAATGGCGTCGGCCGCCTGGTCGATGTCATCAGGATGGGTGCGAGCAAGCGTCGCGATGGTCGGACCGTGCACCTCGGCTGCGATACGCGAAACCGCCCTGAAATCCCCGGGGCTCGACGCGGCGAAGCCGGCCTCGATCACGTCGACCTTCAGCAGGGCGAGTTGCTTCGCGATAGCCACCTTGTCGTCCGGCGAAAGAGCAATCCCCGGCGCCTGCTCCCCATCACGCAGCGTCGTATCAAAAATGATCAGCCTGTCTTGCACTGTCTGCCTCCTGTCGTACTACGTATTACGTACTACGTCACCTAAACATCGTCCTCGGGGGTCTTCGCCACCATGAAGGTCATCATGTCGCGCAGAGCCCTGCCGGTGGACTCCACCGGGTGGTCAGCTATTGCGGCGCGGGCGGCCAGCAGGTTCGGTGAACCTGCTTCGTATTCAGCCATCCACTCCTTTGCGAATTCGCCGGACTGGATCTCGGCGAGGATTCGCGCCATCTCGGCCTTCGTGTCGGGAGTGACGATCCGGGGCCCTCGTGTGACGTCGCCGTACTCTGCGGTGTCCGACACGGAGTGGCGCATCCACTCAATGCCCCCCTCCCACAGGAGATCGACGATGAGCTTCAGTTCATGGAGGACCTCGAAGTAGGCCATCTCCGGCCTGTACCCGGCCTCAGTGAGCGTCTCGAACGAGGCCTGGATCAGAGAGTCGACACCGCCGCAGAGAATGACCTGTTCGCCGAAGAGGTCCGTTTCGGTCTCATCCTTGAACGTTGTCTCGATGACGCCTGCGCGTGTTCCCCCGATGCCGTGCGCGTACGACAGGGCGAGTCTGAGTGCGTTGTCTGTCGCGTCCTGATGGATGGCGACCAGTGTTGGCACGCCTGATCCTTCGACATACTGGCGTCGCACGAGGTGTCCCGGGCCCTTGGGCGCCACCATCGCGACGTCGACATAGTCAGGTGGCGTTACGAACCCGAAGTGGATCGAGAAGCCGTGGGCGAAGAAGAGTGCGTCACCCGGGGACAGCCGTGGTGCGATGACCGACTCATAGAAGCTCTTCTGGACCTGGTCAGGCACGAGGACCATGATGAGGTCGGCCCACTCTGCAGCAGTCTCCGGATCGACGACCTTCAAGCCTGCATCGGAAGCGGCCTGCGTCCTGGGTGATCCGTCCCGTAGTCCGACAACCACGTCAACTCCGGAATCCTTGAGGTTGAGCGCGTGGGCATGTCCCTGGCTACCGAACCCCATCACGGCCACCTTTCGGCGCGTGATCAGTCCGGGGTCTGCGTCCGCTTCGTAGTACATCGTTGTCATGTGTTGGGCTCCTAGGCCGATTGCTTCTGCTTGCGTGATTGCGACTTTGAATCCTTCGCCAACGCGATCCGCCCTGATTTGACGAGGCTCACGATGCCGTAGGTCTTCATGAATTCGAGGAAGTCCGACAGCCGTGAAGGTTCGCCGACGACCTCGAACGTGATCGTGTTCGCCCCGACATCGACGGCCGAGGCGTCAAAGATGTTCGCCGCATCGAGAATCTCACTCCGGCGTTTCGGATCAGCATTGACCCGCACGAGCATGATCTCGCGCTCAACAGCCTCCCCGGGTGCGTGCTCGGTGACCTTGATCGTGTGGACGAGCTTGTAGAGCTGCTTGATGATCTGTTCCATCTCGGGTCCGTCGACAACCATCGTGACACGTGACCTCAGGGGGTCCTCCGTCGGCCCGACGGCGAGGGAGTGGATGTTGAAGTCCCGTCGAGCGAACATCGAAGCGATCCGGGCCAACACGCCCGGTTTGTTCTCGACCGTGACGGTGATGAGGTGCTGTGTTGCCGGCATTACAGATCCTCCGGTCCCATGAGGACTTCGTCGTTCGATCCCCCAGCGATAACCATGGGGAAGACCATTGCATCGGGATCACAGACGAACTCCATGACAACGGGTCGGTCGTTCACCGCGAGTCCCTTCTCGATTGTTGGGATCACTTCGCCCGGGGTCTCCGCCCGGAAGCCGGCACATCCCATGGCCTCGGCGAGCATGGGGATGTTCGGATTCGAGTGGGACAGTTCGGTAGCCGAGTATCTGTCGTTGTAGAACATCTTCTGCCACTGGCGGACCATGCCGAGATTCGCGTTGTTCAGTACGGCGATCTTCACGGGGATGTTCTCCTCAGCAGCTGTGATGAGTTCCTGAAATGTCATCTGGAAGCATCCGTCGCCGTCGATCGCGATGACCGTGGAATCGGGCATACCTGCCTGGGCTCCAACCGCAGCGGGAACCGCGTAGCCCATCGTGCCCAGCCCTCCCGAGTTGACCCATCTGTTCGGCTTCTCGAACCGCCAGAACTGGGATGCCCACATCTGGTGCTGGCCCACGCCCGCAACGGCGATTGTGTTCTCGTCCGTTCGTTTCGACAGCTCGTCTATGACGTACTGCTGCTGAATGAGTCCGTCGGGGTCCTGGTCGTAGGCGAGGGGGAAGTCTCGCTGCCAGGTTGCGATCGTCTGCATCCAGTCGGCCCGCTCGGGGGCTTGGTCGTGTCCCAGTCGTTCGGCTCCTTCGGCGAGGAGTTGGTCGAGCACGGCCTTTGCGTCTCCAACGATCGGAATGTCTGCCTGCCGGATCTTGCCGATCTCCGCTGGATCGACGTCGATGTGGATGACCTTTGCGTAGGGAGCGAAGTAGTCGGGATTGCCGGTGACACGATCGTCGAAGCGCGCCCCAACTGTCACGAGGAGATCCGCCCTCTGGATCGCGGTCGTAGCGGTGTAGTTGCCGTGCATACCGCTCATGCCGAGCGTGAGATCATGGGAATCGGGGATTGCACCACGTGCCATGAGGGTGGTGACCACGGGGAGATTCTGCTGTTCGGCGAAGGTTCTGAGTTCCTCGCTGGCTCCTGCGCGAACAACCCCGCCACCGGCATAGAGGACGGGTCGTTCCGAACTCAGGATCGCGTCCATGGCAGCCTTGACCTGTCGGGGATGACCTTTCACAGAGGGCTTGTATCCGGGCAGGTCGATCTCGGCCGGACCGTGCCAAGCCATTGAGTCCGCAAGCGCGTCCTTCGTGATGTCCACAAGCACCGGACCCGGCCTGCCGGTCGCTGCAACGTGGAAGGCTTCTCGAATCGTCGTGGGGATCTCGTCGATGTCCGTGACGAGATAGTTGTGTTTGGTGACCGGCATCGAAATACCCCAGGTATGCGACTCCTGGAAGGCGTCGAGTCCAATGGACTTCGAGGCAACCTGGGCGGTGACCGCCACGACAGGGATCGAATCCATGTACGCATCGGCAAGCGGTGTGATCAGGTTGGTTGCGCCCGGACCAGATGTGGCGAAGGTGACACCGACCCGACCGGTCACGTGTGCATAGCCCGAGGCCATGTGGCCGCCACCCTGCTCATGACGAGCGAGGACATGACGAATGGGACTTGAATGCAGCTCGTCGTACGCCTTGAGGATGGCTCCGCCGGGCACGCCGAAGATCAGGTCGACGTCCTCGTGTTCGAGGGATCGTATGAGGATTGCTGCTCCGCTGAGTTGTTCTGGCATGGTCTTCTCCGGGTACAAAAGAACCCTCCGGGACACGGAGGGTTGGGCGCATCACGGTTGAGATGCGCCTATATAAGAATGAGTACCAGCTCGTAGTTGTATGTCATGTTGCGTGTTGCACCGTTTGTCGGCGTGGCCTGCGAGTATGGCACCGTGGAAACGCATGTCAAGATGGCGGACAACGCACTCGCCCGAATGAGCGCCTGATGTGGGAGAAGGACACGCTCGGCCTGCTGCAACCTGTCATCGAATCTGCGCGCAAAGAGCTCAGCGACATGGAGTTCGACGACATACCGATTGCCCTTCGGCGGGTCGAGAAGAGTTCCGCGCGGAGGCTGCCGCCACCCCTGGCGCGCACTGTCGTTGATGAGCTCGTGGGCAATGACCGATTCCGTGCATCAGTCCACGAGCGGTATACGGATACCAGTGATGTTGACGAGGACCTTGACGCATTCCTGGTCGACCCTGAGGATGGGTTGGTTCGTCTGGAGGGCCGCGTGAAGGCCTCAAGGACAGCAAGAGGGGAGGGCGAACTTCGCTCGGCGAACGCCAGGATCGATCGCCTTACCTCACAGCTCGCCGAGGCGAAGCGCCGATTCGAGGCCCAACGCAAATCGCACGCGTCCGAACTGGCTGATGCGCGTGATGCGAGCGTGAAGGACTCGGCGCGCCTCCGCAGGCGTGGGAAGGAGCTCGGCAACGAAATCGCTGCTCTCAAGTCACAGGTCTCGGACCTCGAAGAGGTCGTGGTCGAGTTGCGCCAGCAGATCGCTGATGCGGAGACAGCGATGGCGAAGTCGAATGAACGAGCTCGCAAGCGAGCCGTCGAGTCATCGAACGCCGCCCGAAAACCAGTCCTTGACGGCATGTCCTCGAATCCTCTCGAGTTCGCGCAGTGGCTCGACACAATCGAGAGGAACGCTCGTCCGTACCGACAGAAGGAGATGCTGGCGGTTGATGAGTCGGTTCGTCCGCTGCTCCAGGTGCCTGCGGGCGTCGCACCAGATTCGGGTACGGCGATGGGGGCCCTCATCGATCAACGACCCAGAAGCGTGATTCTCGATGGCTACAACATTGCCGGCCATCTCCACGGCGAGGAGTTCGCGACCAGGGATGCTCGTGATGATGTGATCGAGCGGGCAGGTCGTCTTGCACGGAGAACGAGCGCTGAGATCATCGTCGTGTTCGACGGTCCCGATGATGAGGAACGCAGGGAGTTTCGGTCGGCCGATGGTATCTCGGTGAGATTCTCACGGGGAGAGAAGGCTGATGATCTGATCGCCGGCATGGTTCGCGACGATCCCGATCGGATCGTTGTCATCTCGAGCGACCGCGAACTCCGAGAACGCTGCACGATTCCCGGGTGTGTCCCCGTATGGTCCTCCGCCTTCCTCGACTGGCGTTGAGGGATAGGAATCAGCTGTCAGGTATCCAAGCTGCGCCTGAGCTTCCACCCATCCGCTGAAGGCTGATGCCTGATGCCTGATGCCTGATGCCTGACGACTGACTATCCCTCAACGATGGACGTTCCGTGCCGATACATAGGGAGCGAACCGACTGGGTCCATATGACCGCGACGCTACCGCGTACACATATTGAGATCGTGAGAGAGTCTGAGCCGAGACGCGCCGCGATCACACGCCGGTGGCATCGTTTCCGACGATTGAACGGAGCTGTCGCTGCCGTACTGGGTCTGGTTGCCGGCGTCATCCTTGCGTGGCCGGCGATGCTCGCGGTAGCCCTGCTGGGCGCCGGTTTCGCAGCTGATGCGACGCTTGCACTCCGCAGCGATCGCAGAAAGGCAACGCCAACGATCATCGCGGATGTCGTCTTCGTCAATTTTGCGATGCTCATCGCTGGTGTTCCGGGTCCCGCGGTCGGTGTCGTGGTTGCCTATTTCGTGCTTGTCGTCACCGTGCTCGGCGACTCGCGGAAGGCATGGATCGCTGGATTCCTCGCGGTCGCCCTGGGCGCCGGAGCGATGTTCGTCTCCTACGCCCTGGGTCTGCATGACCAACCGCTCGAACGATCAATCGTGGCCGGTGTCGTGACCGTGTCGGTCTTCGGGTTGGCGACCTTCGGAATCGCGCTCGAGTTTGCGCGCGTGACCCGACGGGTCGACCGTTCTTCGGGTCGAAGGATTGAGGTTGCTGACGCAATTTCGGCAGCGTCTCGCGCTCTCGTTGCCCAGGACGACATTGGTGCAATGGCTCGAGCGCTCGACACCATCCGCGAGGCATTGCACACGGCTGTGGTCTTCATCGAGAGGAACCATGATGATCCGTCGGTCGGCCTGGTCTCCGTTGTCGAGGAGAGGTCGATAGATCCATTGCACCTTCATCCGTCGTTTGATCGGTCAGCGACCATGCCATGGTCGGTCATGCCCAGGGCCCGCTCACATCTCGAAGGGGGTGCTCCGTTCTTCTACAGAGTGGAGGAAGCCCGTGGTACCAGCTATGACCGGGGCGGTGATTCGGGCATCCAGGTTGAAGTTGATGTGCCGATCATCGTCCACGGGGAGTGGATGGGTGTCGTCGGTGCCGCCGACTCCGATGCTGACCGCGTGTGGAGAAGTGACGATCTCATCCTCCTGCGAACGCTGGCAGACCTCACCTCCGCCCTCTGGGAACGAACAGAGGGATCGCGTGTACGTGAGTCCCTGATCGGGCGACTCGACGGACGGCTGCGATACGAGAAGGCTCTTGCCAGGTCCTCGCGGAGTCTGCTGGGTGAGCAATCCACGGGGCTCGCTCCCGCTCTCGAGGCCATAGGCCTTGCGATGGGTGTTGACGAGGTGTGTGTGGCCGAGACCATCTCTGATGAAGCCGGAGAACCGGCCGCTCGGGTCGCAGCGACATGGACGCTGCCGGGTATCACGCCAATCAGTGCCGTGGAAGAGGTCGTCGCGTACTCGGAGATGCCCGATATTCGCGAAGCCATGCACCACGACGAAGTTGCCTTCTGGAGTGAGGGCGAGACGAGACGCATGATCATTGGAATCACGGTCGGCGGTGCCTGGTATGGAACTGTCTCGTTCATCCGGCAGAGAGGGCCGCGTACATGGTCCGATCGCGATGTCTCATTCGGACGTACGATCGCTGACATTCTCGGAGCCTTCTTCGAGCGTTCGGCGAACCGTGCTCGACTCGAGCATTCGCTGTCCTCGAAGGATCAAC
Source organism: Actinomycetota bacterium (assembly GCA_039714175.1). Classification (GTDB taxonomy): domain Bacteria; phylum Actinomycetota; class Acidimicrobiia; order Spongiisociales; family UBA5794; genus B3-G11. The sequence goes on along the minus strand of JBDLJV010000018.1, from coordinate 8,200 downwards.
TGATCGCGTCTGTCAGCCATGAACTCAGGACACCGTTGACGGCTGTTGTAGGGCTCGCAGAAGAGCTGATCACTGCAGGGGACGATCTCGACGCCGGGGAGCGCAGCGAACTCATAGAGATCATCGCTGAATCCTCAAGGGACCTCGCGAATCTGGTGGAGGATCTCCTGGTTGCCGCACGCTCGGAAGAGGGGACACTTCCCGTGTTCCCGGACAGGATCGACCTCTCGACGCTCGCACAGTCGGTCCTGTCACATCTGATCGTTCCTGAGAATCACAGTGTCGTGATCGAGGACAACACCTGCGTTGCCTATGGAGATCCCATACGTGTCCGGCAGATCATCAGGAACCTGCTGACGAACGCCTTCCGGTACGGCGTGTCGCCGATCACCGTGACCGTCAGAACGGAGGACGGCCGAGCATTGCTCGACGTCCACGACACGGGCGCCGGCATTCCCGTAAGCGACCGGCAGGCGATCTTCGAGCCCTACGGACGTGCCGAGTCGTCGCCAACCTCGAAGGCCTCCGTAGGACTCGGTCTCGCACTGTCACGCAGGCTGGCGGGATTGATGGGGGGCAGCCTGACGTACGAGGACGGTGACGGAGCGACCTTCCGGCTCACGCTTCCCGTTTCCGACGAGGATGGCTGACCTCTAGAGCTCCAGTTCGGCGAGGGTGCGAAGCGTGGGGATGTCTCCGGTACCGATGATGAGTGTCGTGACTCCTGCATCCCTCCAGGCGTCCAGACGGTCGGCGATGCGTTCCTTGGAGCCAACGAGGCATAGTTCGTCGACGAGTGCGTCCGGCACCGAGCGCATCGCCTCGAGCTTCTTGCCTGCGAGATAGAGATCCTGAATCTCTTCAGCAGCCTGGTCGAACCCGTATCGACAAGCAAGATCGTTGTAGAAATTCCGACCCTTGGCGCCCATGCCCCCGACGTACAGAGCAATGAACGGCTTCATCGACATGCGACCTCGGTCGAGGTCATCGGTGACGAGGGCTTGAACTGTCGGTGCGATCTCGAACCGCTCGGCCTTGTCCGCATCACCGGACCGCTCGAAGCCGGCATTGAGCAGCGGCCCGTACATGTCGCCGACACGTTCTGGGGAAAGGAAGACAGGGAGCCATCCGTCAGCGATCTCGGCAGTCAGCTGCACGTTCTTGGGGCCGATCGACGCGATGAGAATCGGGAGATCAGGGTTCTTCGGCCTCTGCATGATCTTGAGCGGCTTGCCGAGTCCCGTTGACCCTTCCCCTGTGTACGGCAGCTGGTAGTGGGCTCCGTGGAATGTCGCTGGTCCCTCTCTGGCGAAGATCTGGCGGAGTATTGCCACGTACTCCCTGGTCACACCGAGAGGTTTCCCATAAGGTCTGCCGTGCCATCCCTCGACGACCTGTGGTCCGGACACGCCGAGGCCCAGGAGAAAACGCCCGTTGGACATGACATCGAGCGTGGCAGCGGTCATCGCTGTCATCGCCGGCGTCCGGGCAGGGATCTGGAGGACAGCGGAGCCGACCTTGATGCGCTCCGTCCGCGCGGCGATCCAGGCCAGCGGAGTCAGGGCATCGGAGCCGTAGGCCTCGGCTGTCCACACGCTGTCGTATCCGAGGTCCTCAACCGTCGAGATGAGCGTGAAGTCATCTGCGATGGCGGTCCCGTAGTAGCCGATGCTGAGTCCGAGTTTCATGACAGCGAACGTAACACGTAGTACGTAGTACGTAGTACGTAGTACGACCGTCAGGTGTCAGGTGTCAGGTGTCGGGTGTCGGGTGTCGGGTGTCGGGTGTTACGTGCCCGTGTCTGCCGAGTCGTCCGACACGAGCCGGATGGGGGACACGAGCCCAACGCGACTCATGGAGTAGATGGCAACCCGTTCGGCCTCGGCAAGTTCGAGGATCCCGTCCTCGTCCACCAGCGCCGAGACGATGCAATCGCTGCATGCGTTCGTTTCGGCCATATGGCATGTTCCACAGTCGATGATCATCACGACCTCCTTTGCTCACCAACGTACAGACCGGGTATGACAGGAATGAGCCGAGAACCGATATCCGACTTCCGACTTCCGATATCCGACTTCCGCAAACCGATCACCGGCCACCGCCCAACGCTCTACGCTCTAGACGTGGAACTCATAGCGTCGCTCAATCGGATCGCCGAGGGACACGGAGCCGTGCTTGGTGTCACTGATCTGGCGCCGTTCCCCGAGGAAGCCGAACGGATCGCCGATCGCGTATCGCAGGAGCTTCACGGGGGTCTCTCCTTCACCTACGCGAATCCTGATCGAGCGGCAACACCAACCGATTCGTTTCCATGGGCATCATCGATCGTCGTTGTCGCCGTGGGTTATCTGCGGGACGGCGACGGCCGCGCTGACGGTAGAACTGTTGCACGGTTCGCTGACGGCGACCGATATGTGCATCTGACAGATGTGCTCGGAGCGCTCGCCGATGAACTCGAGAAGTCCGGTCACCGGACGGAGATCGTGTTCGACGACAATCGCCTCATCGACCGCGCCGTAGCGGTTCGTGCCGGCGTTGGGTGGCCTGGCAAGTCGACGATGGTGCTCACCCCCGGATTCGGTCCTTGGATTCTCCTAGGTTCCGTTGTGACCGACGCGACCCTGCCCACGTCCGAACCAATGACTAGAACCTGTGGAACATGTGACGCATGCCTACCAGCGTGTCCGACGGACGCGATCATTGCTCCGGGCGTTCTCGACGCACGCCGCTGCATTGCAGCGATCCTGCAGCGCCGTGGACCGATCGATCCTGAGCTGCGACCGGCCATCGAGGGCAGGATCTATGGGTGTGACGATTGTCTCACTGCCTGTCCGCCCGGAGACCGATATGTTGATTCCGTGCCGGCAACGCGGAAGCATCTCGAAGCGACTGCGGTGCTCACAGCATCAGATGCGGAGCTCGGTTCCATGCTCAACCATTGGTACGTTCCTTCCCGCAAGATGCGATTCGTCCGTCGGAATGCGCTCGTAGCGCTCGGTAACACCGGTGGTGAGGACTCCCTCGGGATTCTCAGCGGTTACGTCGGTCACCCCGATCCGCTGCTTGCAGGCCACGCTGCCTGGGCAGTTGGACGCATCGGCGGACCGGTGGCGCACGCGATCTGCTCAGCGGCGCTCAGGAGCGAGACCGATCCGATCGTGCGCGAGGAGCTGGCTGCAGCGGTCACAGCCTCTCTGCATGGTGGCGTCTACGCTGAATCCATGAACACCAGCCAGCACATCGACTCGAAGGAGAATGCCCGATGACGGCGCTCTACGGCATCCCCCTGCTCATCGGAATCCTTCTCATGCTGGCATGGATCGCTGCCACCGCGGTTGGGGCAACGGTCGATGGTTGGGAAGGTGTCGATCCGGAGCGGAGATTCGGGCGCACTGGACGCTTTCTACTTGCTGCGCTACTCGGCTTCGGCATGGCGGGCATCTCCTCGCTCTATGCGGGTTGGCCGACAGGATTCACCGTTGTGGCCGGTGTCGCTGGTGCGATCGGCCTGGTCGTGGTCTCGGTCTGGTTGGCACCAGAATCAGACGAGTGACCATGCTTCTTGTCTCGGACGTCCACGGGGCTGCAGATGCATTGGCACGGGTGGCAGAGACAGCGGACACGCTCATCGTTCTTGGCGACCTTGTGAACCTCATCGACTATCGCACAGGTGAAGGGATCGTTTCCGACGTGGTCGGCAAGGATGTTGTCATGCAGATCTCCGAGCTGCGAGCACGGCGGAGACGTCGGGAGGCCACCGCGGTGTGGTCGTCGGCCACTGCTGGGAGGGAAGACGATGTCGAAGCCGCGATCGGGACACTCATGGAGGCCCAGTACGTTTCGATCGCCAAAGCGATTGAAGGCACAACTGCCTTCGTGATCCACGGCAACGCTGATCGGCCGGAAATGCTTGAACGGCTACTCCCGCCGTCTGCCAGGTACGTGGATGCGGAGGTCCATGACATCGACGGTTGGAGAGTCGGATTTGTGGGCGGGGGAATCCCCCGTATCGGTACACCGGGAGAAGTGTCGTCCGAGGAGATGCGCCGGAAGCTCGACGCGATCGGACCGGTGGACATTCTCTGTACCCATGTTGCCCCCGACATTCGCACCCTCGCTTCTGATGTGATCGGCCACACGCGGAAGGGCTCTCCCGAAATCCTTGACTATCTGCTTGAGCATCGTCCAGCGTTTCATTACTTCGGAGATATTCACCAGCCGATCGCCACCACCTGGAAGGTGGGCGCAACAACCTGTGTGAACGCCGGCTACTTCAGGGCAACCGGCCGCGGCCTCTTCCATGGCTGACGTCGATCTGGAGTGGCTTGCGAGGTCCTACGACCTGAGACCGATGTCGAAGGCAGCCCGGCAGAGGGCCGAGACATCGGCATTGGGCCTTGCGGGCCGGCTCGTCGACGTCGGTGGAGGGAGAGGCGAGCACGCAGGTGCTTGGGTCGGTCCCGGTCGTTCTCCCATCGTGGTCGATCCCTCCCGTGCGATGGTCGCCGAAGCCGACATGGTGCCCGGTGTGCGTGTGGTCAGCGCACGAGCCCAGCACCTTCCGTTCCGTGACGGAACAGCCTCCCTCGCGTACTTCCATCTCTCGATCCACTACGGCGACTGGATGAGGGCGCTGGATGAAGCCATGCGAGTTGTCCGTCCAGGAGGGAGGATCGAGATATGGACGATGGGCCACGAAGCGATCAAGAGATCGTCACTCGCCACGTGGTTTCCACGAGTTGCCGAGATCGACTTGGTTCGATTCCCCGACCCCGAAGATCTGACCCGGTACTGCATCGAACGCGGAGGCCTCGTTGAGGTGAGCGAGGTCATCGAGCCGATCGTTCGTTCGGCAGGAGAGTGGATGACCGCCGTCCGTGGTCGCTTTGTGAGCACCCTCCAATTACTGGATGCCGATGACATGGCCGATGGTCTTGCACGCTTCGCCAGCGCTTATCCCGACCCGTCCACGCCGTACCGGTACGACATGGCGTTGACGAGGATCAGCACAACCGTGCAACGGCTACGCTGACGCTGTCGGAACGAGAAGGAGTTTCCATGGTCGAGGGGACCGTTCAGAGAGTCGAGGTGTCTGCCGAACCGCAACACGTCTATGAGGTTGCGCTTGACCTCGAGGCCTATCCCGAGTGGGCCGGAGGCGTCAAATCGGTCGAGGTCACCAGCGAGGACGAGTACGGAAGGCCGGCAACGGCTGACTTCGTCATCGATGGGATGATCAAGGAGATCTCCTACACGCTCGAGTACGACTACGACCATGCGAACGGCTTTGCCTGGACCGCCATTCCGAACGCGGATCTCACCGCACTTGATGGGCGATACGAGTTTGTTGAGATCGACGGTGGATGTGAAGTCGTGTACGCACTCAAGGTGGATCCGGCATTCACGGTTCCCGGCTTCTTGCGCAAGCAAGCGGAGAAGCAGATTGTCGGGACAGCGCTGCGGGGATTGAAGAAGCGGGCCGAAGAGAGCGCGTGATGCGCGTCATTCTCATAACCGGCAAAGGCGGCGTTGGAAAGACGACCGTGTCGGCTGCGACGGCGATCAAGGCCGCGGACCTCGGGTATTCGACGCTCGTGATGTCAACGGACCCGGCGCACTCACTCGCCGATGCGTTCGATATGCCGCTCGGCGACACACCGACCGAGGTCGTCCCGAATCTGGATGCACAGCAGATCGACAGCCAGCAGCGACTTGAGGAATCCTGGGGCGAGGTCAGGGATCACCTCACCGAGCTCTTCGACTGGTCCGGGCTCAAAGGGATCGAGGCCGAAGAACTCACCGTCTTCCCCGGGATGGACGAACTCTTCTCACTCGCCACCGTGCGCGACCACGCACGGTCGGATCACTACGACGTGATCATCGTCGACTGTGCCCCTACCGCTGAGACGCTCAGACTGCTCAGCCTGCCGGAGATCATGTCGTGGTACATGGACAAGATGTTTCCTCTCAGCCGGAAGGTCGTCAAGGTTGTCCGCCCGGTGCTCACGAAGGTCTCGGCTATCCCTGTGGCAGATGAAGCGGTGTTCGATGCGGTCGCGCGCTTCTACGACCGGTTGGATGGCATCAGGGAGTTGCTCTCAGACGAAGAGGTCACAACCGCGCGCCTGGTGATGAATCCCGAGAAGATGGTGATTTCAGAGGCGCGGAGGACCTACACGTACCTCGGTCTCTTCGGCTATTCCGTCGATTCCGCGATCGTGAACCGCGTCCTGCCGGATGATGTTTCGGATCCCTACTTCGCTCGGTGGCAGGAGATTCAGGCCGGGCACCTGCAGGATGTTGAAGAGGGTTTCACCGGCACTGATGTGCGTCGTCTCAGGCTGTTCGAGGAGGAGATGGTGGGCCCGGAGCTGTTGCGCACGGTCGCCAACGAGTTGTATCGGGACACCGACCCGACCGAGAAGCTGTCCGAAGCCCAACCCCTGCGCATCGAGAGCGCCGAGGACGATCGTGTCGAACTCGTGATGATCGTGCCGTTCGCCGAGCGTGGGGACATTGACTTGATGCGTCACGGTGACGAGCTGTTCATCACGATCGGGCAGTACCGGCGATCTCTCTTGCTCCCGGACTCTCTCCAGCGCCGTACGATTCAGGGTGCCAAGATGCACGACGGAGAACTCCGGGTCATCTTCGCATTGGAGGGATCGTGACCGACACGGACAACACAACCCCACTCGTGGCTGGGGTGAAGAGCGCGGCAATCCATTTCTCGAAGGCGGCGCTTGAGATCGCCTCGGGCGTCGGCGTGCTCGTCGTGGGTGTGGCGCGGACAGTTCGCCCTACGGACGAGCCGACGGAGTCCGAAGACGGTGGACCCCAGAAGATCGAGATCGAATGATCACGGTCGGCGTTGATGTTGGCGGCACCAAGGCGCTTTCCGTTCGGATGGATGGCACGGACGTCGTGCAGGAATCGCGCGTCGAGATTGAGCGATCCACGGACACCCTCGACGCAGTGTTCGCTTCGATCGACACGGTCTTCACCCCTGAAGTCGCGGCGATCGGCGTGGGACTTGCCGGTCTGGTCAACGTCGGCGATGGGATGCTTGTCTGGGGGCCTCATCTACCCGGAACGAATCTGCGTGTCGGGTCGGAGGTGGTTCGCCGTTTCGATCTACCGGTGCATGTGGACAACGATGCGAACACTGCTGCGTACGCCGAACTCGAAATCGGCGCGGCACGGGGTTACTCCAACGTGCTGTTCGTATCGCTCGGCACCGGCATCGGCGGGGCGGTGGTTATCGATGGTGACATCTACCGTGGCGGCTCATTCGCCGGCGAGTGGGGCCACGTGCAAGTCGATACTGAAGGACTCCTGTGCGATTGTGGCAAGCGTGGATGCTGGGAGACCCTGGCGTCAGGGCCGGCTCTCGTCAGGCTTGCTACCCAGGTTGTGACAGCGAACCCGGACGGTGCACTCGCCCGGAACCTCCCGACAGGTCGAATCACCGGTGAATCGGTTGTGGCTGCGGCAGACGGGGGCGACGAGACCGCCCGCGCTCTCGTGACTGAGGTGGGAAAGGCCTTCGGTCAGGGATTGGCGGGACTCGTCTCGATCTTCGACCCAGAGCTCATTGTGGTCGGTGGTGGCCTGGGTTCGGTAGGTGAGTCGATCATCGGGCCAGCGCGTCGGGTGCTGCTTGATTCGCTCCACGGAGGCAAGTTGCGTGTTCCGCCCCCGGTACAGGTTGCGACGCTGGGTCCGGCAGCGGGCGCTGTCGGAGCAGCCCTTCAGGCAGGACGGATGGGTCGATGACCGAGCGAGTACCCGCCTCCGAGGTGACGGTCGTCGATGAGTCCGATCCCGTTGAGCCGAGAACGATGAAGGAGATGGTCGCAGAGACCCTGCTGCTGTTGCCGAACGTTGTGGTTCTGCTGACGCGCCTCCTCCGGGATCCTCGCGTTCCCATCCGACGGAAGGTGTTCGTCGGATCCGTCCTTGCCTACGTCGTGTCCCCGGTGGACCTCGTGCCTGACTTCGTTGTAGGTCTCGGTCGGCTCGACGACATTGTCTTCGTCTCCCTTGCCATTGACCATCTGATGTCCGGAGCGGATGCAGAGATCGTCAGGGAACATTGGAACGGATCGCAGGATGGACTCGACCTGATTCGTTCAGCGTTCTCCTGGATCGCAGCCGTCGTTCCCGACACCGTACGGGAGTTACTGCCCCGGTAGCGTTC
>JBDLJV010000017.1:0-21186 GCA_039714175.1 Actinomycetota bacterium | reverse complement strand
AGTGAATCCGGATGCAAGGCAGTGACGTCCGCAATGTTGGTCACAGCCGGTACGAGGGGACCGCTTCCGAGAAGCGGAACACCAGCGTCAAGGTCTGCCTGGGTAACCGCGTAGCTCCCGGTGCACGTGTACGTCTCGCCTGGTGGCACCGCTGTATCCGCATCACACGACAGAGACGGCAGCGTCGTGTCCGTGATCGAGACTGAGTCGAGCGTCACGTTCCCCGTGTTCGTCGCAACGATCGTGTAGTCGATGATTGTCGGTGCCGACGAGATGGGTAGCAGAGCAACCGAGCCGCCGAGGATGCTCGGGTGCGTCGGAGAGGCCTTCGTGAGCGTGATTTCGGGGTCTCGTTCGAACGGGACGATGTACACGTCAGAAGCTGCTGTTTCGTCGACCGATGCCGTGACCTGATTCACAAGCGCCGCGACGGGAGCGCTTCCGAGAGGCGGCACCGTTCCGATGTCGAAGTCCGCCTGGGTGACAGTGATCGAGCCGGTACACGTCGCGACGTCGTCCGGAGCAAGCGCTCCATCAGCTGCCGGCCATGTACACACAAGCCCGGGTGCATCGATATCCGGATCGTCGACCAAGATTCCGCTGAGCGTTGTGTTGCCAGTGTTCGTGACCGTTATCGCGTACGAAACCACTGCCGGACCGGCCAAGGAAGTGTCCGCGACTCCGTCTCCGTCCGCGTCAGGGTGCGAAGTTGAGGTCTTCTCAACGGCGAGATCTGGAGCTGTGACCACCGGGACGATGAAGAAATCGGACGCTATCACTTCGTCGCCCGTTGCAGTCCTCCCGAGCGCTCGGGCAACGTTGACAACTGGTTGGCCGGTGTCGATGTCACCCTGGGTGACGTCATGCGTTCCTGTGCACGACATCGTCGCTCCCGGAGCGAGATCAGTCGGCGTCGTGCAATCCGCGGACGCGATGCTCGGATCGTCGACGATCACGCCGTTGATGGTTACGTTCCCAGTATTCGTCACCACGAATACGTAGGTGATAGTCCCCGGCGACGTGATTGCTGTGTCTGCACGCTGGTCGCCATCGATATCCGGATGCGATGTCGAGGTCTTGGAGATCCGGAGTTCTGCGTCGTGTTCGATCGGCACGGCGTACAGCGAGGCATCGCCGACCTGGAGCGACGCATGCTGCCCGGTCGCGCTTGCGACATTGATGATGTCGCCACCGGCGTCGATGTCAGCCTGGTCCACCGACAACGAACCCGTACAGCTCATCGCCGCACCAGGCGCCAGCGTCGCCGGAGACGCAGGAACACACACCAAGGTCGGCACCAGAGAATCCGACACCGACACACTTGTCAACGTCACATTCCCATCATTGGTCGCCGTGATCGTGTAGTCGATCGTGCCAGGCGACGAAATCGGGACATCAGCAGCACCATCGCCATTCCCATCAGGATGCGATGTCGACGTCTTGACCACGAGCAGCGAGGGATCGCGCAACACCGGGATGTCATATGAATCGGAGTCGCCAACGGTCCGACCATCGTGAATTCCGGTCGCATCCGCGATGTTCACGATGTCGCCGCCTGCATCGATGTCAGCCTGGTCCACCGACAACGAGCCCGTACAGCTCATGGTCGCACCCGGCGCCAGCGTCGCCGGAGACGCAGGAACACACACCAAGGTCGGCACCAGGGAGTCCGACACCGACACACCCGTCAACGTCACATTCCCATCATTGGTCGCCGTGATCGTGTAGTCGACCGTACCCGGCGACGAAATCGGGACATCAGCAGCCCCATCGCCATCCCCATCAGGATGCGACGTCGACGTCTTCACCGCGGACAACGACGGATCGCGCAGGACGGGAATCACGTACGTGTCCGTGTCATCAACGCCCTGGCTGCCCCCCGTCCCTGCGGCGGTGGCGGTATTGGCGATCTCGCCGCCCGCATCGATGTCGGCTTGAGCAACAGAGAGCGACCCGGTGCACACGACTTGTGCCCCCTCGGGTAGCACGCCAACAGATCCGGGCCAACTGCATGTAAGGCCAGGTAGCAGCGGATCAGTGACCGTCACACCCAAGAGTTCGACGTTCCCTGTATTCGTTGCGACGAGCGTGTAGTCAACTGTCCCCGGAGCTGAGATCGCTGAATCGGCAACCCCATCGCCATCGGTGTCAGGGTGCGAAGTCGAGGTCTTGCTGACTTCGATGCCCGGGTCAGGTACCTCTGAGAAGCAGAAGATGATGTTCTTGCTGTTCGGCGGCGTCTCGATCTGCGTGGGGAGATCCGGAGCGTTGAAGACGTCGTTGCCGTTCGTCGCGGTGATGACGATTCGTTCCACCTGAAGTGTGTCGTCGATCAGCGACCACGCGTACAGGGCACCGGCATGGCCGGAAAGAAAGAAGAGCTCGATCGCGTTCGGATCCGTACCCACGGGATTGCCGTCCTCGAGGCCTGCAGAGGTCGTCGGTTGATCGAACCACCGGTCACCGAAAGGAGCACATTCTGCAGGGCCAGCGTTCGCAGGACCGAGCAGGGTCAGAATGAACCCAAGACCAACCACAACTGCAAGCACGACCGAAACGATCCGTCGATCCGGCAAGACCCTTCCTGGCTGCAATTGCATCCGACCAGCCTAGGTGGCAGGAGGGGGCTTCACCTATCGCAAACCTCGTTGTCACGACAGCAGCTCACCGTCCAAGCTGTTCGCATCGATGGGCGTAACTGACTAGTGCGTCCGTTCGCCGCAGGAGGGTTCTGTGGATACTGATGAGAACTGACGATAATTGCCAAATGCTCCGCTCCAGAATTGGTTCCTCACCTATGACAACAGCAGGGTCTTGGCGCCACCGAACCGCTCTCCTCAGCCTTGTCGCCCTCCTCGCGACCACGCTCGTGATGACAGACGCTGCACCCGTGGCGGCACGTGACCCACTGGAAACGCCAATCACAAACCCTGATCTCGCACCGGCATGCGGGCTCGATGTGCTCCTCATCCTCGACGAGTCCAGATCTGTCGATGATGCGGGAGCTGGGCAGAACGTGAGGGATGCGGTCAAAGCCTTCACGTCAGCAATGAACAACACAGGTTCAACGATCTCTACGACCGAGTTCTCCGGGTTCGCCAGACGTCCATCGATCGGCGGAGCTCCCGAGGGTGCATACATTCCGATCACCGATGCGACGAAGCCGGATCTCGATGCCTATATGGACACCGGCTACGATCCGCGCTTCGCGGAGAACTGGGAGGACGCATTCCGGTCGGGTAACCCGAATTTCTCCGTCCGTCCGAGCGCATCGACACCTCATCTCACGTTGTTCCTCGTTGCCGGTGAACCGACGCGACGCATCAGGGACGACGGGCCGCAGGCACGCCATGTCACAGACTTCGAGTACCTGAACAAGATGGAGCTTGACCGGAACGAGAACCGGAGAGCAACCAACGAAGTCGCCACCGATCACGCCGTCACGACCGCGAACGGCATCAAGGCCCAAGGCTCTCACATCCTGGCCGTCACCGTTGGACCTGAGCTCTCATCGGTTGCATCTCTCGACCGGCTGTCACTCGTGACCGGTAGCGATGTGTACAACGGAGCGGGCACGTTCGATGTCGCCACGCATGACATCTACGAGGTGCCCGATCCGGCCACGCTCACTACTGCCCTGACTGAGATCGCTGCTCAGCTCTGTACGGCATCAATCAGCGTCGAGAAATCAACCGGCCCATCCCCGACCGGACCGTGGGAAGACGCGGACACCCCCACCGGTCCGTACGTCGCCGTTGGAGACACCGTGTACTGGAGCTATGAGGTGGAGAACACGGGCGATCTCATCTTGAGCGGCATCTTCGTGACCGACTCCGACCCAGGGGTGACTGTTTCTTGTCCGGGCAGTCCGCTCGCACCCGGTGAGTCCATGACCTGCAGCGCCAGCGGTACGGCCACACCAGGCCAGTACACCAACACGGGCCATGTGTCCGGTGCTCCTCCCTCCGGCATACGAGTTACCGACGACGATGTGTCCCACTACTTCGGAGCAGAGCCTGCCGTCGATATCGAGAAGCTGACCAACGGTCAGGACTCCGACACGGCACCCGGCGAGACGCTGCTCGCGTTTGGACCACCCGTGACGTGGACCTATGAGGTGACGAATACCGGAAATATCGATCTGCCGACGGTCGTGGTCACCGATGACCAGGGGCTGACACCGACATATGTCTCCGGCGACGACGGCGACAACGTCCTGAACCCCGGCGAGACCTGGACCTATGAGGCAACCGGCCCCGCCACAGTCGGCCAGTACACGAACCTCGGCTCAGTCACGGCGTCACCACCGGCTAACCCACCCGGCTTTCCGGCGCTGCCCGACGCGTCGGATGACGACCCGTCCAATTACTGGGGTGCCAACCCGCTGATCATCCTCGACAAGCTGGTCAACGGTGTATCAGTATCCGCTGCCCCTGGCCCCTACATCCTCGTCGGGGAACCTGTCACATGGACATACCTCGTGACCAACAACGGAAACCTCGATATCAATGACGTGTCTGTCACCGACTCCGATCCTGCGGTCGACCCTGTCTACGACTCAGGCGACGACGGTGATGGTCTCCTCAACGTCGGCGAGACATGGACGTTCATCGCCACAGGCATCGCAACGGTCGGTCAGTATCAGAACACGGGGACGGCGAACGCCACCGAACCCTCGACGGGATTTGTTATCACGTCATTCGACGATGAGTTCTACTTCGGCGCCATCACCGATGTTGACATCGAGAAGTACACGAACGGTGAGGATGTCATTGCCCCGCCGGGTCCGTACATCTTGGCTGGCGACTCGGTCACATGGACGTATGACATCACCAACAACAGCAATGTTCCCCTCAGCAACATCTCGGTCACCGACGATCAGGCCGTGACCGTCACCTGTCCGTCAACCACGCTCGACGTCGACGGGACGATGACGTGTGAAGCAGCTGGTCCTGCAACCGCCGGTCAATACACGAACATAGGTTCAGTCACGGCGTCACCACCAGCCAACCCGCCAGGCATTGCTCCGCTGCCTGATGTGGAGGATGACGACACCTCCAACTACTTCGGGGTTGATCCGGCAATCGATATCGAAAAAGCGACAAACGGTCAGGATGCTGACACCGCGCCGGGGCCGTATCTGGTATATCCGTCTCCTCCGGGTTCTGTGACGTGGACCTATGAAGTGTCGAACACGGGGAATGTCGATCTCACGAATGTGGTCGTGACTGATGATCAGGGGGTGACACCGTCGTATGTGTCTGGTGACGACACGGATCTGGATGTGTTGAATGTTGGCGAGACCTGGGTCTATGAGGCCACCGGGGATGTGATCCTTGGCCAGTACACCAACGAAGGCACCGTGACCGCGGCGTCACCAACGGGACTCGACGTGACAGATGCGGATCTCTCTCACTACTTCGGCTTGACTGCGTTGATTGACATCGAGAAGTACACGAACGGTGAACAGGCTGACGTCCCATCAGCCGCACTCGACATCCTTGTTGGCGACCCGATCACCTGGACCTATGAGGTCACCAACCCGGGGAACCAAGACCTGACAGACATCACCGTGACCGATGACCAGGGCGTCACGCCGGCCTATGTCTCCGGAGATGATGGCGACGGTCTCCTCAATCCCGGCGAAACGTGGGTGTACGAAGCCACCGGAACCGCGACCGCTGGAGCGTATGCAAACCAGGGACAGGTCAACGCCACCGATGTCACCGGCAACATCGTCGGCGACATCGACGCCTCCAACTACTACGGCGTTGATCCCTCGCTGGAGATCGACAAGGCCACAAACAATGCCTCCGTCGATTCGGCTCCGGGGCCCTACATCCCCGTCGGTGATCCGATTACCTGGACCTACGAGGTCACAAACACCGGAAACGTCGACCTCGCAACGATCACCGTCGACGACTCGGATCCCACGGTCACCCCGTTGTACGTATCGGGCGATGACGGCGACGGGATCCTCAACCCGGGAGAAACTTGGATCTACGAAGCCAACGGAACCGCCGTAGCGGGTCAGTACCAGAACACCGCTTCGGCAACCGGGATTGAGCCGAATCTGGAACTCGGACTCGCTTCTACCGACGACGAGTGGTACTTCGGGGTGGAGACAGCCATCGACATCGAGAAGTTCACGAACGGTGCGGACGTAAGCGCTCCGCCCGGACCGTACATCCCGGTCGGCGATCCCGTCACGTGGACGTACGAGATCACCAACAACAGCAACGTTCCGCTGCATGACATCGGCATCGTCGATGACCAGGGCGTCATCGTTGCATGTCCGCTCACCACACTTGAGCCAGGCGACACGATGTCTTGCGAGGCCGAAGGAACAGCGATCGCGGGCCAGTACACGAACGTCGGAACCGTCACGGCATCACCTCCGGAGAACGTTCCCGGCTTCGCTCCGCTCCCAGACGTTTCGGACTTCGACGTCTCTCGCTACTTCGGCTCCGACCCCGGAATCGAGATCGCGAAGTCGACGAACGGTGAGGACGCTGACACGGCGCCGGGCCCCTACGTGAGCGTCGGAGCATCGGTGAACTGGGCCTACGAAGTCACGAACACGGGCAATGTGGATCTCTCTGCCGTGTCGGTCTCCGACGATCAGGGGCTGACTCCGACGTTCGCGTCGGGCGACGATGGCGACGGGATCCTCAACCCGGGAGAAACCTGGGTCTTCGAAGCGACGGGGACCGCTGGGTTCGGCCAGTACGCCAACATCGGATCTGCCACAGCCGCGCCGCCGGTTGGACCCGATGTCACGGACGAGGATCCATCTCACTACTTCGGAACGGACTCGTCGATCGCCATCGACAAGAGCCCCGACTCCGCGTACATCCAGTCGGGATCTCCTCACACGTTCACGATCACCGTGACCAACACATCGAATGCGGTGCTCGTCGATGTGGCCGTGGCTGATCCGCTCGTTCCGGCATGCGATGCCGCTGTCGGGAGCCTCCAGCCCGGCGAGGTCGTGTCGTACGAGTGCACCGTCAACTCCGTCACGACCGTCATCAACAACGTCGCCGAGGTCACCGGTTCGGATCCGGGCGGTGGTGTCGTGACAGCCAGCGATGAGGCTTTCGTCGGACCTTGGAACATCGCTGGTACGGGCACGATCGGCGACACGGTGTTCTACGACGAGAACGAGAACGGCGTGCAGGATGCCGACGAGGCGGGCGTCGCCGGTGCTGTGGTGACGATTACGTACCTCGACGGGTCGAACATGCAGGCCTCGTACACGACGGACGCAAGCGGTCGCTACACAGCAGTCGGTCTCGTCGACGGCAACTACCTGGTGGAGCTGGATCTCTCCTCAGTTGAGGGCGAGCTCACGACGGCGAGCTCATACACGATCGCCCTCGCGGTCGGCGAGGTCCGCAGCGATGCGAACTTTGGCATCCACGACGCGCTCCCGGCGACCGGTGCCGACACCGACCGAATCGGATTCGCAGGATTGATGGCCCTGCTCTTCGGCCTGCTGCTTGTGATATCCGCCCGTCGCCGCGAACCGAGGGCTGAGAGCTGAGAGCCGAGCCGATCGTCGATCGGCGACAAAGATTCGCCTTCGGCGCATCGACAGAAGATGCGGAGGACCACGTCAACTCGGGTTCACAGCAAGAAGCAGGCGTCACCGGCGGAGAAGAGATGCCCTACGGATATCGGAAAAACGCAGGCGCCCACACACTGGAGACCGACGGCTGACATCTGATCTTCTTGACAAGTTACGCATTCCTTGATATCTATGTAGGCAAGGTATCTGGCAGCATCAGATATATAGCGAACATAGGGAACTTGGTATGGATCGCCGAAGCCAACTCCTCAAGGGTGTGCTTGACATGTGCCTCCTTGCGATAATCAGTGAAGAACCGAGCTACGGATACGAGATGGCAGACAAACTCTCCAAACGGGGGCTCACCCTCACCAGTGAGGGGTCGATCTATCCGACGCTTTCAAGGATGCAGCGCTCACACCTCATCGAGGGCTACTTCGTCGAAGCTGACGGATCGGGACCGCCAAGGAAGTACTACCGGATTGCAGATGAGGGATCCAAGAAGCTTGCAGAATGGAAAGACGAGTGGTTCAACCTCAGCGTTGGGGTCAGCCAGGTCGTGAAGGGAGCGGGAGCGTGACAGAACTGACCACCGACCAAGTAGTCGATCGATGCAGGATCTACTGGCGAGAGTCAGGCGTCAGCGTCGAGACGACAAATGAGATGGCTGTGGAACTTCGCTCACACTTGCGCGATGCCGCCTCAGCAGGCAAGACGCTCGATGCCGTGACGGGATCCGATATTGATGCGTTCGCCGAAGAGTGGGCCGAAGCCCACCGCGGACCCAGGCCGACTGAAACCCCTAGCGAACCGAGTCTCCCGCGAGAATCGACCACGAAGTCGACACTCGGTCTCTGGCTCGGACTGGTCGGCATCGGCATCGTTGTTGGATTCGTTGCCGTACTCGGCCCCCGCGACGACGCGATGAACGAGGCCCAGTGGGTCGCTATCTGGCTGATTGCCGCAGCCGCTCTGGCCATAGGCGAGATGCTGACGGCCGGATTCTTCCTCCTGCCCTTCGCCGTCGGCGCCGGCGTATCCGGAGTTCTCGCACTGTTGTCGGTGGACATACCGACACAGATCATCACATTCGTCGTGGTCTCGGTGCTCTCACTGTGGCTCCTCCAGCGGTTTGCCAAAAAGGACATCCACGGTGACCTGCTCCCAGTCGGCGCGGCCAGGTACATCGGCTCGTCAGCTGTCGTCACCGAACCAGTCACGCGGCTCCACAGCGGACGCGTGAAGATGGGAAGCGAGGACTGGCGAGCCATCACCGACTCCGACGCCGACATCGCTGTCGGAGCAGAGGTGCGAGTGATCGAGGTTCGCGGGGCGCGACTCGTCGTGGAGAAGGTCAACTAGGGCAGAACCCAGAGTCAAGAATCAAGAACAGATAGGAAAGGGGAAACATGCCAGCAGCGATCATTCTGATCCTGATCTTCGTGCTGATCATCTACGTCGCACTAGCGATCAAGATCGTTCAGCAGCACGAGCAGGGACTCACGGAGAGATTCGGCAGGTACCGCACAACACTCGATCCGGGATTCCACATGATCATCCCGTTCATCGACAAGGTGAAGAAGATCGACATGCGAGAGCAAGTCGTCGACGTGCCACCGCAGGAAGTCATCACGAAGGACAACGTCGTCGTAACTGTGGATGCGGTTGTCTACTACCAGGCGACAGACCCGGTGAAGCTCGCCTACAACGTGTCCAACTTCATCCTCGCAGCCACGAAACTCGCCCAGACCAACCTGAGGAACGTTATCGGCGACATGGACCTCGATTCGGCACTCACATCACGCGAGACGATCAACACCGAGCTCCGCGTCATCCTCGATGAAGCGACGGATGTGTGGGGTACACGCGTCGTGCGCGTCGAGATCCAGCGCATCGACCCACCGGTTGACGTCACCGAGGCCATGCACCGCCAGATGAAGGCGGAGCGGACGCGTCGTGCAGTCGTCACCGAAGCCGAGGGTGAGAAGCGATCAGCAATCCTCACGGCAGAGGGCGTCAAGCAGGCAGCGATCCTCGATGCCGAAGGCAAAGCCCAGGCGATCAAGGAAGTCGCCGAGGCGGAGAAGTACAAACTGCTGACGGTCGCCGAAGGTGAAGGTCAGGCCGTCGAGCGAGTGTTCGGCGCCATTCACAACGGGGATCCGACACCCGACCTGATCGCGATCAAGTACCTGGAAGCCCTTCAGGGGATCGCTGACGGCCAGGCAACGAAGATCTACCTCCCCATGGAGACGAGCGGCGTACTCGCCAGCATCGGTGCCATTGGTGAGCTGTTCAACGACACGAAGGATTCGTCGCAGTAGCACCGACCGAACGAGGAATTCGAAGGGGAGCGGATATCCGCTCCCCTTCCTCTTTCGCGTATGATGCCTTCCACCATCTACCACGGGAGAAGTCGTGAGCATCAGGGAAGAATTCACCGAATTCGTGGTCAAGGGGAATATTGTCGATATCGCCGTCGGCTTCGTCATGGGTGCCGCATTCGTCGCGCTCGTCAACGCCCTGGTAGCCGACATCATCATGCCGATCATCGCCATCCCCTTCGGAGAGCCGAGCTTCAGCTCGATCATCTGGACCATCAACGGGTCACAGATCCTCGTCGGAGCATTCATCACGGCGATCATCGCCTTCCTCATGGTCGCCGCAGGCGTCTTCTTGTTCATTGTCAAGCCGATGAACGCCTACAGGGCGAAGACGGAAGAGACTGAGGAAGAAGAGGCCCCCGCGGGTCCGAGCGAGATCGATCTCCTGATTGAGATCCGCGACAGCTTGGCCCGTCGCCCGTAGATGCCATACATCAACTACGTCGAGTTCAACAGCGGCGATCTCGAAGCTTCGTCGGAGTTCTACAAGGACGTGTTCGGATGGGATCCCCAGCCGTGGGGAGGCGACGACTATCTCGTTGCGAGCCACGGCGATGAGCCGGGAGTCGATACCGGGCTCACGACATCACAGGACGGACAGCCGCTGACGGTTGCCACAATCACCGTCGACGATCTCGAGGGGTACATGGGCAAGGTCATATTCGCCGGTGGCGAGATCGTGGTCCCGCCCTTCGAGATACCCGGTGTGGGCCGGGCCTGCTACTTCACGGATACAACCGGGATGATCGTCGGCCTGCACCAGCCGGAGAAGGACGCCGAGCTAGGGTGACCCCATGCGGGTCACATTGCTGGGGACCGGAGGACCGAGACCTGATCCGGTGCGACAGGGGCCGGCCACGCTCGTCGAGGCCGATGGGCTGTCGCTGCTCTTCGACGCCGGAAGAGGGGTCGCAACACAGTTGGCCAGGGCCGGTGTCCCGATCATGGATCTCGACGCGGTGTTCATCACACACCACCACTTCGATCACATCGGCGGCCTTGCAGACCTTCTCATGTCGATGTGGAATCTCGGCAGGACCAAGCCTCTGCCGGTTGTCGGCCCACACGGCACCGGCAGCATCGTCAACAGCATGTTCGAGCACGTATATGCCAGGGACATCGCCTACCGCATCACCGAGGAGTCGCACCTCGGTCGGTCGATGGGCGCGCCGAGTGACTTCATCCAGGTGACAGAAACACTCGACGGCTCCACGGAGTTCTCCGGTGGCGTCACCGTCCGGTCGGGCCGTGTCGAGCACGGCTCGTCTGTCCTGGGATTCTCCGCGGAGGAGTGGTCGGCCTGCGGGTACCGAGTATCAACGGAGAGGGACCATGTCGCTGTGTCCGGGGACGCCGTTGGCGGTCTCGATCTGGAGAGTCTCGCCGCTGGAGCGGATGCGCTCGTCATGTGTGCCTACCTCTCCGAAGACGAGATCCGCTCCGAGGACGACCGATTCCTGTCCGACAAGATCATCGCCGGGGCTCCTCAGGCAGCCGGTATCGCTGCAACCGCACGGGCGGAGCGACTGATCCTCACCCACATCCGGGAGAAGTCCGACGAGGCGCTTGAGCGGATGAAGGCTCAGGTGTCAGAGATCTTCCCCGGCGAGGTGATCATCGGTCACGATCTCCTCTCCATCGAGATCAGTTGACGCAACCGCGACACCCCCTTGTGCTGCTGGCTCCGGCGAGAGCAGGTACGGCTCCCCGACCAGCGTGCGCTCTTCCGCCCGCTTCTGCATGACACGGATCCAGACCCAGCCACCGATGAAGGCTGCGACCGAGATCCAGCCGTTGCGACTGATGCCGAGGAATCGGAACGTCGTATCGGTTCGGAGGAGCTCCATCGAGAACCGGATGAAGCTGTACATGACGATGTAGACGCCGAAGGACGCACCCTTCGCTAGCTTGCCTCTCTTCTCGAGCCACAGGATCACCGGTACCAGGATCAGCGCATTCCACACCGACTCATAGAGGAACGTTGGATGGAACGTTTCGAATTGCTCATATCCATCGGGTCGATGCGCCGGGTCGATGATGATCGCCCACGGGAGATCCGATGGAGTTCCGAACAGCTCCTGATTGAAGTAGTTCCCCCATCGACCGATCGCTTGGGCGAGAGGGATACCAACAGCAACCGAATCAGCGAATGCGAACAGGTCACCACCGCGTTTGTTGATGAGGTATATCGCCGCCAACGCCCCGAAGAAGAGGCCACCGTACAGGGCAAGACCCCCCTCCCAGATGAAGAACACGGCCCAGGGGCGGCCCTCGAATCGATGGGTGTGGGTAATGACGTAGCCAGCTCGGGCTCCAAGGAAGCCGATGACGATCGCCCAGATCGCAACAGACTCAAAGAACTCGCCGCTCCCGCCGAACCGCTCATACCGCTTCTTGGATGTGACGATCGCAACGATGACCCCGACGGCTATCAGGATCCCGTAGAAATGGATCGTCAACGGTCCAAGCTCAAGAACGTTCTGGGACGGTGACGGTATGGCGGCGATCAGGCTCACGCGTAGCGTTCCTTGAATTCCTGGAATGCCTCCCAGGCTTCGGGCGCATAGACCGTGCCCGGGCCGCCACTCATGAGGATCGTGACAGAGAGCATCTCTGCGAACTGCTCGTCGGTCGCACCGAATCGGGCCGCTCCACGAGCGTGGGCAGCAATGCAGCCCACACATCCATCGGCGACAGCGATGGCGACAGCCATCATCTCCTTGATCGCTGGAGAGAGCGCTCCATCTGCGAACGCCGACCGGTGAAGATCCCGAAAGGCTGCGTAACTGTCAGGAATCATCTCCCGAAGCCCTTTGGTGGCTTCAGCGGTAGAACGCGTAACGTCGTGGTAGTGACCCATGTGACCTCCTTGTTGGACGGGATGCTACGCCGCTATCCAGACTTCCGCCGAAGAGGACGGGTGTACCCTGACCCGTGGTGGCTGGCAACCGGTTTGTCAGCCCACGTATTCCACAAGTGAGGCACATGTGACCACCAAACAGCACGCGCAGGACGAGTTCTCCAAACACGAACCGGAGTTGCTCGAGACATCGAGGTGGATGTACGACAATCCCGAGCTCGCCTATGTGGAGTACAAGACATCGAAGAGGTACGTGGACATACTGACGACCAACGGTTTCGACGTCGAGTATCCCGCCTACGGTCTCGAAACGGCGTTCGCCGCACGCATCGGATCGTCCGGCCCCGAGGTCATCATCTGCGCAGAAATGGATGCACTGCCGGAAGTCGGACACGCATGCGGACACAACATCATCGGCATGGCAAGTATCGGGGCAGCGCTGGCTCTCGTCCCACTCGTTGATGAACTCGGCGTGCGTATCACCGTACTCGGAACGCCTGCGGAGGAGTCACACGGAGGCAAGGTCGACCTCATCAACGCCGGAGCCTTCGAAGGTGCTGCCGCGGCCATGATGATCCACCCGGCGATCAAGGACATCGTGGATCCTGAGTTCCTCGCGATCTCCCATATCGAAGTCGAGTTCTTCGGCAAGGAAGCCCACGCAGCGGGTGCCCCCGACCTCGGAATCAACGCCCTCGACGCCGCCGTTCAGGCCTACGTGAACGTCTCGACCCTGCGTCAGCAGCTTCAGGACTCCGACCGTGTGCACGGCGTCATCACCCACGGAGGAAGCGCTCCGAATGTCATCCCCGGCCACACCACAATGGTGTGGAACGTGCGCGCCAAGACCGACGAACGACTCGATGAGATCTACCCGAGGGTCATTCGCTGCTTCGAGGCAGCAGCTCTCGCCACAGGCTGCACATTCACGGTCAATGAATCCGGCCACAGGTACAAGGACATCCGCAACGATGCCCTCATGACCGAGCTGTACGCGAAGAACTCCGAAAAGGCCGGACGCAAGATGCACAGGCTTGCAGATCTACCGCCGGAGACTTCGGGGTCGACAGACATGGGGAATGTGTCCTACGAGGTGCCGTCGATCCATCCGATGCTTGACCTGTTCTGCTACCCGATCGTGAATCACCAGAAGGAATTCGCCGCGACAACGATCACCGACGTCGGTGATCAGGCGATCCGCGATGGAGCGCTGGCAATGGCCTGGACGATCATCGATCTCGCTGAGGGAGACCGATGGGACGAACTCGGCGACTGAACACACAAGCGCCTGCTGCTGACGCCGACAATCCGAGGGATCTGATGCTCGGTCTCTGTACCCGGGATCAATTCACGCGCGGTTGGTTCGAGTTCGGCCGATGAGCTTCTCCGCCTCGACGACCCAGAAGATCGACGAGGAGACGGCAAGCACGATCATCAGGTCCCAGAAGGACAGCGCTTCCGTGTGAAGCAGCGTCTGCATAGGAGCCCAATAGACAATCACGATCTGAATGGCGAGCGTGATGACAACCGTCCACAACAGCGGCGTGTTGGATCGCAATCCGAGCTTGAACAGTGACGTGTGCTCTGATCTCACTGCGAACGCATAGCCGAGCTGGAGCAGGGCGAGCGTTGTGAAGAGCATCGTTTGCCACGGTCGGCCGGATGCTTCCCCCCACAGACCAAGACCGAGGGCGATCGCCCCCATCAGCGTTCCCAGCACCACGACCCTCTGCCACAGCCCCCTTGCGAAGATGCTCTCGTTCGGTGGGCGCGGAGGTCGATGCATCACATCACGCTCTTCGGGCTCCACCCCCAATGCCAGTCCGGGGAAGCCGTCGGTCACGAGATTGATCCAGAGTATCTGCACGGGTTGGAGGGGCAGCGCCAGACCAAGAAACGGTCCGAAGAACATGACGATGATCTCGCCGGTATTCGATGTGAGCGTGTACTTCACGAATCGGCGGATATTGTCGAAGATCCTCCGGCCCTCGCCGATGGCCGTGACGATCGAAGCGAAGTTGTCGTCTGTGAGGACCATCTCAGCGGCTTCCTTGGCCACCTCGGTCCCCGTGATGCCCATAGCGACACCGATGTCGGCCCTCCGCAACGCAGGAGCATCGTTGACACCGTCTCCCGTCATCGCGACGACATCCCCCCGGGCCTGCCACGCCTCCACGATGTCGAGCTTCTGCTCGGGGGACGTTCGTGCGTACACGGCGACTGAGGAGACCTCGTCCACGAGGGACTCCGGTGATTCTGCGAGCTCCATGCCTGTCATGACTCTCTCACCACCATCGATCAGTCCTAGACGTCTAGCGATGGCTTCGCCGGTCGCGGGATGGTCTCCGGTGATCATCACTGGTGTGATTCCTGCCGTGCGGCACGCCTCGACCGCTGCCGCGGATGACGATCGTGGAGGATCGGCCATCGCCGCGAGTCCGTACAGAACGAGCTCTTCCTCGGCCTCCTGCGCCGTTGTGATCGTCCCGTCCACCGCACGTCGTCCAGCCAGAGAGAGCACCCTGTACCCCTGTCTGGCGAAGACTTCCGCTTGGTGGAGCACCTGTGCCCGGTACTCGGGAGTCAGCTCGACCGTGCCGTCGGCGACTGCAACGAGATCAATGGCATCGATAGTCGCTTCGATTGCCCCCTTCACAGCAGCCAGTGAGTTCCCGTCCGGAGTTTGATGCAGCGTCACCATCCGCTTGCGAGCGGAGTCGAACGGAATCTCGCCGACCCGCGGGAATGTGCTGTTCGCGGTCTCCTTGGCCCATCCCCCCTTTGCGGCAAGCGCGAGGAGCGCGCCCTCGGTCGGGTCACCCACGACACCCCACTCGTGGACATCCTCGCCGGGAGCGGTGAGTGAAGCGTCGTTGCACAACGCCGCGATGATCAACGCATCATCGAGTGGCGAACCCGGCACCGCCCTCACCGGCTCGCCGTCCGTCTCGAAGTGTCCGTTCGGCTCAAATCCTGAGCCGGTGACATCGAAAAGCCGGTCAAGTGTCCAGACCCTCTCGACGAGCATTCGACCTTCGGTCAGTGTGCCGGTCTTGTCGGTGCAGATCACCGTCACCGAACCGAGCGTCTCGACGGCGGGCAGCTTCCTGATGAGTGTGTGGTGGTGGATCATCCGCTGCGCTCCGAGGGCGAGACCGATCGTGACCACTGCGGGAAGGGCTTCCGGTATCGCGGCTACCGCCAAGCTCACGGACGTGAGGAACATCACCTCGACGTCCTCCCCTCGAGCAACACCGGTGGCGAACACGATCAGACAGATGACCACGGCGATGAAGGCAAGCCAGCGTCCGAGTGAAGCGAGTCGCCGCTGTAGGGGCGTAGGGGGAGACTTGTGAGTCTTCAGCAGACCTGCGATCTGTCCGAGCGCCGTATTCATCCCGATCCCGACAATGACAGCACGGGACCTTCCATACACCGCCGCGGTGCCCTTGAACACCATGTTCTGCCGATCTCCGACAAGCTCGCCTGCAGACGAATCGATCACCGTGGTCGTCTTGTCCACCGGGACCGATTCTCCGGTGAGTGCAGCTTCATTCACCCGGAAGTCCGGCGCCTCGACCAGTCGACCATCTGCTGCAATGAGATCCCCAGCGTCAAGAACGACGAGATCACCCGGAACGAGTTCCACCGCGGGCACGATCTGCTCAGAACCGTCTCTGACGACCCTCGCGTTGGGTGCTGCCATCGTTCGCAGTGCCGCCATTGCTCGCTCGGCCCGATATTCCTGCACAAATCCGATCCCGGCATTCAGAACAAGGATCGCCCCGATCACGATCGCGTCGGTCGGTTCCCCGATCGCCACCATGATCCCCGCAGCGACGATCAGCACGACGATCATCGTGTCCGCGAACTGGGAGAGAAACAGTCGCCACAGCGGGGTCGCCGGTTCCTCTTCGAGCTCGTTCGGACCGTACGCGGCTTGCCGCTCCGCTACCTGATCAGACGTCAGGCCTCCTTCGGCATCGGATTCGAAGAACTCAACGACGGTGGCGGCCTCCTCGGCCCACCATCGACTGTCCGTGTCCGATTGCGTCACTTCCATATTCGGGATTCTCGCATGTCTCAGTGACCATACGACGCTGCCCGGAACGTGTGTCTGCTCACACCTAGGCGAAGGGGCTCAAGCCTCTGCCCGGAGCCTCCGGAAGCCCGATTCCAGGGCAGCGACGAGAGCGTCAACCTCAGCCTCACCCATCGCTGTGGATGTTGTACCGGAACATGTGTTGATCATCATGAACCCCTCATCGAAGAGATGATCGAGGAGCAGGTTCAACCGGCGGGATTCCTCCGGGGTCACGAATGCTTCGCGGTAGTTCGTCGGCGGTGAAGACTTCATATGCACCCGGAACATCGAACCACCTCCGGTGACAGAAGCGTTGGCACCCGTTGCGCTGATCGCCTCCCGGATGCCAGTCATCGCCCGGGTGGCAAGTGAGTTCACCTCGGCAACCGCATCCCTGTCGAAGAGTTCCATCGCCGTCAAGCCCGCCGTCATTGTGACCGGATTGGCAGAGAACGTTCCCGAATGAGGAAAAAGCAGCTTGTCAGCCAGCGGGTTCATGACTTCCATGACCCCGTTCCGGCCCCCTATCGCCCCGACGGGGAATCCGCCTCCGATCATCTTCCCCATGGCAGTGAGATCGGGGCGTACGTCGTACCACTCCTGGGCACCTCCGTACTCGGATCGGAATGTGATCACCTCGTCGAAGAGCAGGAGTGAGTCATCCTTGGCGGTCCACTCGCGCAGTGCTGTAGCGAACTCGTCACTAGCCGGCACGAGACCGACGCGATGCGGCAGTGGATCGAGGAGGATGCCGGCAAGCGATCCCCGATGACTATCGAGGATCTTGATGGCCCGGTCGACGTCGTTGAAGGGAATGACCACGACATCGGCGAGGACCGCGGGCGGTGTCCCGAAGGCAACCGGCACAGCGACGGGGCTCGTATCGGCTCCCCAGTTCGACGGGTCGGCGGTCTGGGAGATCTCGGCGTAGTCATACAGGCCGTGATACGACCCTTCGACCTTCGCGATCTTGTGTCGACCCGTGAACGCCCTGGCGGCCTTCAGCATGCCCATGACGGCTTCGGTACCGGAGTTGACAAATCGAACCTTGTCGAAGCCCTCATTCCTCGCAACGATGTGCTCTGCGTACCGGATCTCAACCTCGGTTGCGAGCGTGAACGCGGTCCCCTTGTTGATCTGTGCTGTGACTGCTGCAAGAACCTCGGGATGAGCGTGACCATGGATGAGCGACGCCATGTTGTTGGCGAAGTCGATCCGTTCGACACCCTCGACATCAGTGACACGGCAGCCCTTGGCATGGTCGGCGTATGAGGGATGAGGTCTGCGGAGGACGGTGTTCCGGCTCACACCGCCGGGCAACACGTCGAGCGCCCGCTCGTACAGCTCAGCGCTCCGCGACTTCTCGTTCTCCATATCAGGCTCCTATCGCTTCGGCGGCGATCGGTAGTAGCGGAGCACCCGTGCGCTCCTCGACGTATGCGAAGTCGACCCCGGGAGCTAGCTCAACGAGTTGGAATCCCTCCTCGGTGACATCGATCACCGCCAGATCAGTGAAGATCCGGCTGACGACGCCGACCGCCGTCAGCGGGAAGGTGCAGGATTCAACGAGCTTCGGTTGACCGGTCTTCGTTGTGTGCTGTGTGATGACAAGAATCGTTTCCACACCGGCTACGAGGTCCATCGCTCCCCCAACGGCAGGGATCGCATCCGGTCCCCCCGTGGACCAATTGGCGAGATCGCCATTCCCTGCAACCTGCAGGGCCCCAAGGACGCACACATCGAGGTGTCCGCCTCGGATCATCGCGAAGCTGTCCGCATGGTGGAAGTACGCAGCTCCCGGTAACGCCGTGACCCGCTTCTTGCCTGCGTTGATCAGCTCGGGGTCCCCGGCACCGGGATCCGGCGCCGGCCCCATGCCGAGCAGGCCGTTCTCTGTGTGGTAGATGAACTCACGTCCGTCGGGCACATAGGAAGCAACCTTCTCCGGTATCCCGATCCCGAGATTCACGTAGGAGCCATCGGGAATGTCAAGAGCGGCGCGCTGAGCCATCTCGTCTCTCGTCCAACCGAGTGCTGCGTTGTCTGTCATGGGTATGTCGCTCCCTGTGCGACCAGCTCGGACTCGAGCAACGGTTCGGACACCTCGATCACGCGATGGACGAAGATCCCCGGCGTAATGATGCACTCAGGATCGATGTCCCCCGCATCGACCACCTGCTTCGCCTGGACGACGGTCGTCCTGCCCGCCGTTGCCATGAGGGGGCTGAAGTTGCGGGCTGTCTTGTTGAAGACGAGGTTGCCGTATCGGTCTGCTTGCTTGGCCTTGATCAGTGTGAAATCCGCGGTGAGGCCATACTCGAGCACGTACTCGCGGCCATCGAACGTGCGTCGCTCCTTGCCCTCCTCGAGCGGAGTCCCGACGGAGGTAGGTGTGTAGAACGCTGGGATACCCGCTCCGCCGGCACGGATTCGCTCGGCGAGCGTGCCCTGGGGCACAAGATCAAGCGCCGTCCGTCCGGACTTGTAGAGCACTGGGAACACCGTCGAATTCAGCGTGCGTGGGTACGAGCAAATCATCTTCGACACGCGACCAGCCTTGATGAGTGCGGCGAGGCCGACCTCGCCACTCCCGGTGTTGTTGTTCACGACAGTGAGATCGGTTGCTCCTTGATCGATGAGTGCATGGATCAGTTCTATGGGACTCCCGGCCTCGCCGAACCCGCCGATCATCACTGTTGCACCGTCAAAGACGTCTGCCACTGCCTCAGTTGCCGATGCGATCCTCTTGTCGATCATCGTGAGATCTCCTGTTGTAGAAGGTCAGGCCCCTGCAACCGAGCCGATCGAAACCGGTTGCTCCTGGCGCAGCGAATCGATCCGCTCGTAGTCGTACAAGCCAACCTCGTCGAAGAGCACTCGATCCTCATAGTCATCGAACCAGATCGCCTCGGGATTGCGGCCGACGATGCAGACCTTGCCGCGATCGGGCGCGTCCTTGGCATTGCGGAGGTTCTTGAAGATCAGAACGCCGTTCTCCGTGCCCGACAGACCAGGGATCGGTTCGTTGGTCACTGCGGCGACCTCTGTCTTGCCCTTGTAGTGGGTGATCGAGAGGCGGGCGTGTGTCTCAACTCCCGAGAGTCCCTTCTGGGAATCGTTGAGGAGCTGCCAGGCCGTCTCGATCGGCACGTTGAACGCCTTGTACGCCACGATGTCCCTGCCGCAGAAGAAGTAGTGGTTCCCGACACCGACCCGGTAGAGGGCCCGCTGGAGGATGCGCAGCGCATCGGCGTCATCGTTGACACCCTTGATGATCGGCGCCTGGTTCTCGACATTGATCCACCCACGCGAGACCACATTGTCCATTGCAACCTTGGTATCGGGATGCCACGCGAGCGATCCGTTGTCGTTCTCCACGTACTCGCCACTCTCGTTCTTGAGCAGGAACTCGTCGGGGTGGTTGAAGTGGATCATGAGTCGGAATCCAACGTCGGGCCAGGTCTCGTGAAAACGGTCAAGCATCGACAGGAAGGCATCATCGAAGCGGTTCGGATGGAAGGCCATCTCCTTGGTGCCGAGACGGATCGACTCGATGCCGGCCTCAGCCAGTGCTGAGAGCCATGCAGCGATCTTCGTGTTGGGAAGTGCCATCGCGTCCCCGCCGGAGAGCAAGATCTCCCGCAGCTTCTCACGACCGGTGTCGGGGTGAGTACCACCGTTCGCTTCGACAATCGCGTTGTGTTCCTTGATGTAGTCGACGATGGGACCGATCTGGGCGATGGCCTTCTTCTCGACCGAGCCGTCCTGGCGTTCGACTTCCTTGCGGCTGATGAGTTCCTCGCGGTAGCAGAACCGGCAGTGGGCTGAGCAGGTCGACACGACGTACATGAGACCCATCTCATACTTGTGAAGGAGACCCTTGACCGGGCTGTAGTCCATCTGGAAGCCGGGATCCTCGGATCCGGCGAGGTCCATCGTCTCGTCCGGGCTTGCCTTGACGATGCGCTGGATGGCGGGACTCGTCCGCGCCAGCTCGAAATAGTGGCGCGTGATCTTGACGGGCATCCGCAGCTCGACATCGCGGTCAGTGTCCTTCAGTGCCTGTAGCGCAGCAATCTCCTCGGCCGAGTAGAAGCCCTTCATGTCATCAGGCGCACGATCCTCGAAGAACGGATTGAGACCGTTGATGATCTGACGGTCGTACTTGGGGTTCTCGACGGTATCGAGGAACGCTTGTTCCTTCGCCGTCGGCACGTACTTCGCTGCTCTTGTCATGCCAACCTCGATTCCTCTCGTGCTGCTCGGGAGAGATTGTAACGGAATGTAT
>JBDLJV010000016.1:0-21451 GCA_039714175.1 Actinomycetota bacterium | reverse complement strand
GGTATCTTCGGTGCGCTCGTCTACTTCTGGCAGCAGGCGAATTCCTTCTGGGATTACGTGGGTTCGATCTTTCAAGCGCTCTTCTGGCCAGCCTTCATGGTCTACGAGGTGTTCTCCGCTCTCGGCGGTTGATCGACAGCGTTGATCACAAGGGTTCGCTCAACCTGGTTTGAGTATGCAAAGCCGTGCCCCCGGCGCGGGGCGACGTATGCTCGTCGCATGTTGATCGCCGTTGCCGTTTCTGCCTTGTTGGGTGCCGTTGCGGCCAGGTCCGTCGTTGCCGAAGCCGATGCCCATCGCATGGATCTGGCCGACCGCTGGTATGGGCCTGTCTGTGCAGAGTGTGGCGCATCGCTTGACGCCCTCCTCATGCGCTGCACGACGCACCAGCACAAGCAGCGAACAACGAATGTGATCGTAACGATCGGCACTGTCGTTCTCTCAGGACTCGTACCCCTTGCTCTTCCGAGTCTCTGGTTGTTGCCGGCGTACCTCGTCTTCCTCTGGGCAATGGTGTTGCTCACCGTGACAGATCTCGACACGAAGCTCATCCCGAATCGGATTCTTGGCCCTGCAACGATGGCCACGATCGTGCTCCTCCTCGCAGGTCATCTCATCGATTCGTCCGGCGGCGATCTGATGGACGCCGCGATCGGAGGAGCGGCCTACTTCGGCGTCATGCTCGTGCTGGCACTGATCGTCAGCGGCGGCTTGGGCTTCGGAGACGTAAAACTTGCCTTCCTCATCGGCGTTCTCACGGGCTACTTCGGACTTGGACAGGTTCTCGTGGCGGGGATCGGTTCCTTCCTGATCGGTGGCGTGGTCGCGGCGTTTCTACTCATCACGCGAAGGTCGGGACGAAAGGATGCGATTCCCTTTGGTCCGTTCATGACCACGGCAGCCATCGTGACGATCTTCTTCGGTCAGACGATTGTTGACTGGTACCTGGGATGACGTGGTGTCGATACACGCCTAGCCTGCTCTTCCATGCTTAGGTTCCTCACATCAGGCGAATCACACGGGCCCGGTCTTGTCGCGACCGTTGAAGGACTCCCCGCTGGTCTTCCGGTGTCTCGCGAGGGACTGGCAGATGAGCTGGCTCGGAGACGACTCGGATATGGCCGAGGCCCCCGGATGAGGCTGGAACGTGACGAACTCGAGATCCTTGGGGGTGTTCGCTTCGGGGAGACACTGGGTGGACCTGTCAGCGTGTTGATTCGGAACACCGAGTGGGCGAAGTGGTCTGATGAGATGTCTCCAGAGCCGGGAGAAGCCAGCAAGCGAGAGACCAAGCCTCGCCCCGGCCATGCAGATCTCGTCGGCATGCAGAAGTACGACCGACAAGACGCCCGCGACATCCTCGAACGTGCATCGGCCCGAGAGACCGCAGCGAGAACCGTCGTCGGCTATCTCGCCAAGCAACTCCTGGCACAAGTCGACGTGACGGTCTTCAGCCATGTAGTGGCAATCGGCACAGCGCAATCAAACTCCGACGCGCTGCCTCAGCCGTTCGACCTCTCGGCAATTGACGAATCCGAGGTGCGCGTCTTCGACGCCACCGCAGAGTCAGCGATGATCGCTGAGATCGAAGCGGCGAAGAAGGATCGTGACACGGTTGGAGGCGTTGTCGAGGTCCTCGGCTACGGGTTGCCCCCGGGTCTTGGGAGCCATGTGCACTGGGATCGGAAACTCGACGGACTCCTAGCCGGTGCGTTGATGTCGATCCAAGCAATCAAAGCCGTCGAGGTGGGTGATGGCCTCCTTCAAGCATCCTCGCGAGGATCTGCTGCTCACGATGAGATCGTCATGACAGAGGGCGACTATTCACGCCGCACGAACCGGGCAGGAGGTCTCGAAGGCGGGATGACCACCGGAGAGGTGCTTCGCGTTAAGGCGGCAATGAAGCCGATTGCGACTCTCATGCGGCCATTGGAGACCGTCGACACGGACACGAAGGAAGCGGCATCCGCTTTCCGGGAGCGAAGCGATGTGTGCGCTGTTCCCGCTGCCGGTGTCGTTGCCGAGCAGATGGTCGCCTTCATCCTGGCGAACGAAATGCTGCGGAAGTTCGGAGGCGACACGGTCGGTGACTTCGTCGATTCTGTGACCGCGTACAAGAATCGCCTGGCAGACTTCTGACATGGGACACATCTGGCTCGTGGGCATGATGGGGTCGGGAAAGACCACCGTGGGAGTTCTCACAGCGCAGAACCTCAAGGTGCCGTTCGTAGACACGGATGCAACGGTGATGGAGACCACTGGGCAGACCATCGGCGAGTTGTTCGCCGTGGGCGAATCGGTGTTCAGGGAAGCGGAAGCCAGGGCTATTGCTGCCGTTGCGACAAGACCGGATTCGGTGGTTGCAACCGGGGGAGGGGCCATCTTGTCAACCGAGAACGTCTCGGTCATGCGAGGGTCCGGAACGATCGTCCTCTTGGACGTGGACGCCGAAACTATTGCCACCAGGGTCGAGGTCAGGGCTGATCGTCCCCTCCTTGATTCTCCCGACGCCATTGCAAGGGTTCTCACCGAACGGCTCAGTCTCTACGAGGATGCCGCCGACTACGTCGTTTCAACGATTGGCCGGGAACCGACCCGTATTGCCATGGAGGTGGCGGCATGCGTCGACATGTGATCTGGAAGGCAGGGGAGCCTGCGTCGACGGTTCTGGTGGGCCGGTCGATGGACCACGTCCTCGGTGATCTCATTCACTCCCGTCCACCCGGACGCGTTGCGGTTCTGAGTCAGCCTCCGACGGAGCGGGTGGCTCGGTCATATGTCGATCTCCTTGCCGAAGCCGGGATTGTCGTCGACGGATACATCGTGCCCGACGGCGAGGAGGCCAAGCAGCTCGGAGTGGTGGAAGAGGTGTACCGGTTCCTCAACAGCATCGGCTTTACGCGCGATGACCTCGTCATCGGTGTCGGTGGAGGTGCGTTGACCGATGTCGCAGGGTTCATCGGGGGAACGTATCTACGTGGGGTTCGCGTGATGTACGTCGCTACGACCTTGCTCGCTGCCGTGGACGCAGCGATTGGGGGTAAGACCGGAGTCAACGTCGACGGGAAGAACCTTGCTGGCGTCTTTTCGCATCCGGAGGCCGTCATGATCGACATCGACATCCTCGATCAGCTACCTGATCCCCTCAAGCGGGAGGGTGCGGCGGAAGCTCTGAAGACCGGATTCATCGAGGACATCGACATCGTCAAGGCTTACGAGCAGAACGGCCTGGATGTCGATCTGGAGGAGGTGGTCAACCGCTCCGTGTCCGTCAAGGTCGCCGTGGTGAATGACGACTTCACCGAGCGTGGGCGAAGAGCGATCTTGAACTACGGCCACACGGTTGGCCACGCCATCGAGACGGTCACTGGCCGCAGTCATGGCGAGTCCGTGGCCATTGGAACGGTGGCAGCCGGCGCCGCCTCACGCGAAGTCTTCGGCTTCACGGGAGAGAGCCGACAGCTCGATGTGCTCCAGAGTGTCGGATTGCCGGTATCCGCTCCTGATGCAGGGGTCGATGCCATCCGAACCCAGATGGATCGCGACAAGAAGCGTGACGCAGCCGGACTACGCATGGTCCTATTGAGGGACTTCGGCATTCCAGAGCTGGTGAGCGTGGACGACGCTACCGTACGGGCTGCACTTGACGGGATCGGGCTCACCTGACTCCGCCCATCCCAGCCATCGAGGAGTAGGACACATGATCTCAACGAACGACGTCAAACCCGGAATGGCGCTGAACCTGCCCGAAGGACTCTTCTCTGTTGTCGATTACCAACATGTCAAACCCGGCAAGGGAAAGGCATTCGTCAGGATGAAGCTCAAGAATGTGCGCACGGGCGCCGTTCTCGACAAGACATTCCGAGCGGGCGAGAACGTGCCCCGAGCCACGATCGACCGGAGAGACTTCACATACCTTTACAAGGATGACATGGGGTACAACTTCATGGACGGGGAGACCTTCGATCAGATCTTCGTCTCCGAAGCACTTGTGGGGGACAGTGCGGACTTCATGCCGGAGGGCATGGTCGTTCGGATGGCGATGTTCGAAGGCACGCCGGTTGACCTCGAACTGTCGGCGTCAGTTGAGCTGGAAGTGACCTTTGCCGAGCCCGGAGTGAAGGGCGATCGCGTGTCCGGGGCAACGAAGCCTGTGACACTGTCGACGGGGCGTGTTGTGCAAGCACCCTTGTTCGTCGAGGAGGGGGACATCCTCAAGGTCGACACTCGGACGGGCGACTACATGACGCGGGTGTCGTGAAGCAGGCCGAGGCCCGTGAGCAGGCGCTCGGCGCCCTCTATGCCGCTGACTCTCGTGGTCTCGAAGAGATCGACATAACGAAGATCTCCCAGCGTGCAGCAGGCTTGGCCGAGGGTACGTGGATCGGTCGTGAAGAGATCGATGCTGTCATCACCGCAAACGCATCCAAGTGGCGCATCGAACGTATGCCGGTCGTGGATCGCAATATCCTCAGGCTCGGTGTGTACGAGCTTGAGAACTCGGACTTGTCGAGGGCGATCGTTATCTCGGAAGCCGTCGAACTCGCCAAGAAGTTCTCGACAGCCAAGAGTGGAGCGTTCATCAACGGAGTCCTCTCCGCTGTAGCGGAAGCTGGCTGATCAGTCGATCCTCGAACCTGATAAGGTCTTCGAAACATCACACCTTTAACGCGGTCCTGTGAGGCCGAGAAGGATGGAGAGAATGATCGAAGCCAATGTGCCGTGCGCCCCCGCGTGCGGCATTTCTGACTCTCTGGATCTGCATGCGTAGTGTGTTGTCATCCGACGATCTCGACCGCGCCATCAAGCGGATTGCGCACGAGATCGTCGAGCGCAATAGGGGCGCGTCTGAAGTACTGGTCATCGGCATTCCTACCCGGGGGAGGCCTTTCGCCAACAGGCTCGCGAGGGTTCTCAGTGAGATCGAAGGCAGCGAAGTCTCCGTAGGAACCCTGAACATCGACGACTACAGGGACGACCTCGACACACGGCCCCGATCAACCATGAGCCCCACGAATCTGCCCGGACCCATCGGTGGAAAGACGATCGTGCTCGCTGACGACGTTCTCTTCACCGGCAGAACGGTTCGAGCAGCGCTCGATGCCCTCGCTGATCTCGGTCGGCCAGGCGCTGTCCAGTTGGCGGTCGTCATCGATCGAGGTCACAGGCAGCTTCCAATGCGAGCCGACTTCGTTGGCAAGAACCTTCCCACGGCGTACGGCGAGAGGGTGTCAGTTCGGTTCACGGAAGTTGACGGCGAGGACGGAGTGTGGGTCGGCGTTGCGGAGGATTCAAGTGACGTATGACTTGATTCTCAGGGGTGGGAAGGTCCTGACCGACTCCGGAGTCGAAATCATTGACGTTGCCATCGTCGATGGGCGGATCGCCGCAATGGGGAGGAGTCTCGGTGAAGCCGAACTGGTCGTCGAATGTGTCGGGTCGTGGATCGGGCCCGGTTTCGTCGATGTGCACACGCACCTGCGAGAACCGGGCCAGGAATGGAAAGAGGACATAGCCAGCGGCACCTCAGCCGCTGCAGTTGGTGGCTACACGGCGCTGATCGCAATGCCGAACACCGATCCAGCCATAGACACACCGAAATTGGCGAGACAGGTGAACGCCACAGCGACTGAAGCAGGCCATGCCGAGGTTGCATCTGCCGGGTGCCTCACCATTGGACGGAAGGGGCACGTACTCGCGCCGATCAACGAACTGTGGGAAGCAGGAGTACGGGTCTTCAGCGACGATGGAGACGTTGTCGCTGATGCGCTGCTCTTGCGAACGGCGATGGAGCGCATCGTCGCTCTCGGTGGGGTTATCTCCCAGCACGCCGTAGACGCAGACTTGTCGTCGGTCGGAAGCATGCATGAAGGTGCCGTCTCATCGCGTCTCGGCCTCGTGGGAATCCCGCGAGAGGCTGACGACATCATCATTGCGAGAGATATCGCACTCGTTCGCCTCACAGGAGTTCGCTATCACGTCCAACACATTTCAACGGCTGGCGGAGTCGGCCTGATTGCTGGTGCAAAGAGGGAGGGGTTGCCTGTCACTGCAGAAGTGACCCCTCATCATCTGATGTTCAACGATGAGGATCTCCTGACCCTCGACACGAGTTTGAAGATGATGCCTCCACTGCGCGAGAAGTCCGACCAGGCTGCGCTCATCGACGGGCTTCGGAGTGGCGTCATCGATGTTGTCGGAACCGATCACGCTCCTCACGCTTCGGTCGAGAAAGATGTCGAGTTTGCGGATGCGATGAACGGTGTGATTGGACTTGAGTGGGCGGCGTCAGTTGTGAACACGGTGGTTCAACTCGATCAGGCGACGTTCTTCGATCGAATGTCCATCGCACCGGCCCGTATCGCCGGGTTTGCCGATCATGGCCTCCCTTTACGTGTCGGCAACCGGGCGAATATCGTGGTCTTTGATCCTGTAGAGCCGTGGACACCGACAGCGACACTTTCGAAATCCGCCAACTCGCCGTACCTCGGTCGTGCGATGTCGGGGAGAGTGAAGATGACCGTACTCAACGGTCTCGTGACCCACGGTGGCGATCGATGAAGTCCGGAATCCTCGTTACTGCCGATGGAGCGGTCTTCAAGGGTGAGTCCGTCGGAGCGGATGGCATAGCGGCCGGTGAAATCGTGTTCAACACGGCGATGACCGGATACCAGGAGATCGTCACGGACCCGTCCTACAGCGGTCAGGTCGTGGTGCTCACCTCGCCCCACATCGGGAACTACGGTGCGGCGAGTTTCGACGACCAATCCGACCGGATCCATGCACGATCCCTGGTCACGAGGTCCATGAGTCGCATGGCCTCCTCGTGGCGGTCAGAGCAACCCTTCGACGACTACCTCGTGGAGCAGGGCGTCGTGACGCTCACGAACGTGGACACGAGACGCCTGACACGGCACATTCGGGACCGCGGTGCGATGCCTGTCGCTGTTGGAGTCGAGGCTGACGAAGCAGAACTTGCAGCGCTCGCGTCGTCGACTCCGTCGATGGAAGGACAGGATCTCGCCAGTGCAGTGACCACTAAGGAACCTTATCGTCGAGCCGCCGACGGTCCCTCGCTGGGTCACGTCATTGCATACGACTTCGGCATCAAGCGCGACATCATCCGGTCCATGAACAGCCGCGGCCTCGATGTGACCGTCGTTCCTGCGTCGACATCAGCCGAAGCCGCACTTGCTCTCGCTCCCGACGCGGTGTTCCTGTCGAACGGTCCGGGCGACCCCGAACCCCTGGCGGAACCCGTCGAGGCCATTCGAGGGATCCTTGGACGAAAGCCTGTGTTTGGCATATGTCTCGGGCATCAACTCCTCGGACTCGCGCTCGGAGCCAACACGTTCAAGCTGCCGTTCGGACATCACGGTGGCAACCATCCTGTGAAACGTCTCGTGGATGGAACCGTCGAGATCACTTCGCAGAACCACGGATTCGCTGTTGATCTTTGGTCCCTCGCCGGGGAGGAGCGCCCAATGCTCGAAGGTCTCCCCACACCCGAGATGCTCCCGGCCAATGTCCCAACCGCATTCGGCGATGTGTCTGCCACACACCAGAACCTCAATGACGGCACCAACGAAGGCATGGCGTGCCGCGACGTTGAGGCATTCTCCGTCCAGTACCACCCTGAGGCGGCACCAGGGCCCAACGATGCGATGGTCCTGTTTGATCGTTTCGTCGAAGTGGTGAGGGGGACTGATGCCGAAGCGAACTGACATCCAATCGATCGTCGTGAT
Source organism: Actinomycetota bacterium (assembly GCA_039714175.1). Taxonomy (GTDB): domain Bacteria; phylum Actinomycetota; class Acidimicrobiia; order Spongiisociales; family UBA5794; genus B3-G11. The sequence goes on along the minus strand of JBDLJV010000016.1, from coordinate 13,706 downwards.
CGGCTCGGGCCCGATCATCATCGGTCAGGCGTGCGAGTTCGATTACAGCGGCACGCAGGCCGTCAAAGTGCTGCGGGAGCATGGGTATCGGGTCGTACTTGTGAACTCGAACCCTGCAACGATCATGACGGATCCCGAGTTCGCCGATGCGACCTACATCGAACCGATCACAGCGGCTGTCGTTGAACAGATCCTGCGTAAGGAACGGCCGGACGCGGTGCTTCCCACTCTGGGAGGACAGACGGCGCTCAATGTGACGATGGAGCTCGCTGAGACAGGTGTGTTCAAGGAACTAGGTATCGAGCTCATCGGGGCGTCCCTGGACGCCATCGAATCCGCCGAGGACCGGGGCCGGTTCAAGCTGATCATGGAAGCCGCTGGCATGGAAACCGCCAAGGCGCACTACGTCAGGTCAATGGATGAAGCCATGTTCGCTGCTGTCGATCTCGGCTATCCGGTAATGGTCAGACCGAGCTACATCCTTGGCGGCGGTGGCACTGGCTTGGCTTACAACGAAATCGAATTCGTCGAGATCGTACAAGCCGGCTTCGATGCGTCGCCCGTCGGCGAGGTACTCGTTGAGGAGTCGATCTATGGCTGGAAAGAGTTCGAACTCGAGGTCATGCGCGACGGTGCAGACAACGCTGTGATCGTCTGCGCGATCGAGAACCTCGATCCCATGGGTGTTCACACAGGCGATTCCATCACGGTCGCTCCGGCAATGACCCTGTCGGACCGGGAGTACCAAGAGATGCGGGACGAGGCCATTGCATGTCTGCGGGCCATCGGCGTCGAGACGGGCGGATCGAACGTGCAATTCGCCGTGGATCCGGCAACCGGACGAAGGATCATCATCGAGATGAACCCGAGGGTCTCACGCTCATCGGCTCTCGCATCCAAGGCAACGGGTTTCCCGATAGCCAAGATGGCAGCAATGCTCGCTGTCGGCTTCACGCTCGACGAGATCGCCAACGACATCACCGGGGTGACTCCTGCGTCCTTCGAGCCAGCCTTGGACTACGTGGTCGTCAAGATCCCTCGATTCGACTTCGCCAAGTTCCCGTCGGTCGATCCCACACTCGGCACGTCCATGCAGTCGGTCGGCGAAGCAATGGCAATCGGCCGCACGTTCCCCGAGGCACTCCAGAAGGCGCTGCGGAGTCTCGAAACCGGCAGACAGGGTCTCAACGGTGATCCGGCAGAGGCAAGCGTTCGGTCACTGGGGGATTCCGAGCTGGTCCAAGGATTGCCGGTGGCGACTCCTGATCGCCTCTTCGAAGTGGCCGAAGGCCTTCGCCGGGGCCTCCCGGTGGCTGACATTGCTGAGCGCACCTTCATCGATCCGTGGTTCGTCGACCAGGTCAACCAGATCGTGGCATTGCGTAACGAATTGGAGGATGGTGAGCCCGATGTGGATGCCCTCCGGAGAGCAAAGCGGTACGGCTTCTCTGATGCCCAGTTGGCGTACCTCTGGGGCGTCGAAGAGGCCGACGTGGCTGCACTGCGGCAGGTGAACGGCATCGATGTCACGTTCAAGACCGTGGACACCTGCGCAGCCGAATTTGAGGCACAGACGCCATACTTCTACAGCACATTCGAGGACGAGTCCGAGGCTCCACCTTCGGGTGACAAGACCGTGATGGTGCTCGGCTCAGGGCCGAATCGAATCGGTCAAGGAATCGAGTTCGACTATTGCTGTGTCCATGCGGCTTTCGCCCTGGAGGATGCCGGGTACGAGACGGTGATGGTCAACTGCAACCCTGAGACCGTCTCAACGGATTACGACACGTCTACGCGCCTGTACTTCGAACCGCTCACGACCGAGGATGTGCTGGCGATCGTCGCTACGGAGCAACCCCAAGCTGTGATCGTGCAGCTCGGGGGCCAGACACCTTTGGGTCTGGCCCATGATCTCGAACGCGCCGGCGTACGAATCGCAGGAACATCGCCCGACTCCATCGACATGGCAGAGGACAGGGAGCGATTCTCCGCCCTGTGTCGGGAGTACGGCATTCGTCAACCTCCACACGGCACGGCGATGAGTGTCGCGGAAGCGATGGATGTGGTCGACGACATCGGTTTCCCAGCTGTCGTTCGTCCTTCCTACGTTCTCGGCGGGAGAGCGATGCGGATCATCTACAGCGTCGAGGACCTCAACGCATACCTGGTGGACCTCTATGGAGCAACGCCCGGCGGAGAGGTGGACCTCTCGGAGTCACCATTGCTGATCGATCGATTCCTCGAGTCGGCAGTCGAGGTCGACGTCGATGCGGTCTACGACGGACAGGACATATACATCGGCGGCGTCATGGAGCATGTCGAGGAGGCCGGCGTCCATTCGGGTGACTCGGCATGTGTCGTGCCGCCACCGACGCTCACGGACCATGTGATGGACCAGGTTCTTGCGGACACCCTCAAGTTGGCGAAGGGCCTCAATGTCGTGGGTCTGCTCAACATCCAGTTCGCCATCCGAGGTGATGATGTCTTCGTCCTGGAAGCCAATCCACGAGCCTCAAGAACCATTCCGTTCATATCCAAGGCAACGGGCGTTCCCCTGGCAAAGGTCGCAACACGGGTCATGATGGGGGAGAAGCTGTCGGAACTCCGGCGATCCGGCATGGTGCCGGACATGGCAGTTGATCTCCCCTACACCGCGGTCAAGGAAGCCGTGCTTCCCTGGAAGCGATTCCCGAACGAGGACACACTCCTCGGTCCTGAGATGCGTGCGACCGGTGAAGTCATGGGAGTTGCACCGACTGCTGCCATTGCGTATGCGAAGGCTCTCATGGGCGCAGGCCACAGTGTTCCGGCGCATGGAGCAGCGTTCATCTCTCTCGCGAACAGGGACAAGGCGAAGGGTGTGGCGATTGCCGAGCTCCTCGTGGATCTCGGTTTCAAGCTCTTCGCCACCCATGGGACAGCTGGACACCTCGCACGCCACGGAGTCCCGGCCACGCACGTGGACAAGGTCGGCGAAGGGGCATACGATCCGGTTCGGCTCATCGAGGAGGGTCGTATCAACCTGATTGTCAACACACCTGCCGGAGGCAAGGCACGTGGCGATGGACGGATCATCCGGCTCGCTGCGACCCGCCACGGCATTCCGTGTATAACCACAGCCGAGGGAGGCATCGCGGTGGCCCAAAGCATCCAGGCCGCACAGGAGCGAGACGCTGACGTCAACAGCATCCAGGATCTCCACGTGTCTGCAGGTCTGGCGTGACCTCGATGTCCACGGCGCTCGGATCCTATGAGATGTCCTCCCCGCTGATTGCCGCGTCCGGCACCGTGGGATCCGTTGCTGACTTCAACGAGGTCATCGACTTCACGCTGTATGGAGCAGCCGCGGCCAAGTCCGTTGCCCCCGAACCATGGACCGGCAGGGTTCCTCCGCGGATCGCCCCGGGCGAGGTCGGCATGCTCAACGGAATCGGAATCCAGAATCCCGGGATCGACGCCTGGGTACATGAATTCGGGTCCTCATTGTCCGGGGTTCCGACCGACGTGTGGGGGAGCGTTGTTGCGCACGACATTGATGGTTTTGCCGAGGTGGCTCGCACGATGAGCAACGCAGGAGTTGCTGCGATCGAAGTGAATCTCTCCTGTCCGAATCTCGATGGCCTGCCGTTCGCCCTCGACCCGGAGATGTCTCGGCAGGTGGTGTCCTCCGTGCGGTCGGTGACCGACCTGCCGATCGGGGCAAAGCTTTCTTCTGACGCCCAGCCCATTTCGGCAGTCGCCGAAGCTGTCGCGGCGGCCGGCGCTGACTGGGTAGTTGTTGCGAACACCGTGATGGGCGCACGTATCGACCCAACAACCCGTAGACCTGCCCTCAGCGGCCTCATAGGGGGCTACTCGGGATCACCCATCAGACCCATAGCGATCAAGAGCGTTCTTGACGTGTCTACCGCCATTCCGGAGCTGCCGATCGTTGGATGCGGGGGAGTGTCGGAGGCTGATCATGTGATCGAGTTCCTGCTCGCAGGCGCCTCAGCCGTAGCGATCGGATCCGCGCACTTCCAACGCCCACGAATCGCGAAACGAATCCACCGCGACCTGTTGCGATACTTCAAGAACCATCGAATCGAATCGGTGTCCGAACTGATTGGAGCCTACGAACCATGGTGATGGAGAACCCGATCATCGTCGCTCTCGACATGCCGACCGCCGAGGAGGCTGTACGCATGGCTCAGGAGGTCGCACCACACGTGGGAGCGTTCAAGATCGGCCTTGGCCTGCTGCATGGACCCGGACCGACGACGATCGATGCTCTCGTGAGAGTTGGCAGGCCTGTGTTTGCGGACGCGAAGCTCCACGACATCCCTTCGCAGGTCCATGCCGCCGCCGAGCGCCTTGGCAAGCACGGAGCTCGATGGATCACCGCGCATGCAAGTGGTGGAGCGGCCATGTTGGAGGCGGCAGTCGAAGGTCTGAACTCAGGAGCGTCGGGCGCCGAGGCCGGCGTGCTTGGTGTGTCGGTGCTGACTTCCCTCAGCAAGGCCGACCTCGAAAGGGTCGGTATCCAAAGGACCCCCGGTCAACTCGTAGGGAAGATGGCCAAGGTGGCGGATGCCTCCAGATGCGAAGGTCTGGTCTGCTCGCCCCAAGAGCTGAACGTTGTAGCGCAAGCCGCTCCACGCCTGAAACGTATCACTCCTGGTATCCGGCCAATGGATCTTGACGACGATCAGGCCAGGACAGCATCTCCTGTTGACGCAATTCGGGGCGGTGCATCGATGCTTGTCATCGGACGGCCGATCACACGGTCGGACGATCCGTCTGCCGCTGCAGCTCGGATCCTTGCGGATATCATGGATGCGGTCGAAGGCGATTGATACCATGCATGCCAACGAGGAGGGCTTGTGCTCCCAGAAATGACCGACGAACAACGTGCAGCAGCTCTCGCACGCGCCGGAGAGGCACGGAGATTGCGTGCCGAGATCAAGCAGCTGCTCAAGACCGGCAGTCTTACATTCAGGGATGTGCTCGATAGGGCCGAGGACGACGATCTCGTCGCAGGCACCAAGATCCAGGCGATCGTTGTCTCCATGCCGGGCATGGGCAAGGTATCCACGAAGCGTCTCCTCGAGGAGATCGGTATCGCTGACAACCGTACAATCCGGGGTCTTGGTTCGAACCAGCGCGAGGCCCTCCTTGAACGCTTCTCCTAAGGGAAAACTCATCGTCATCTCCGGCCCTTCCGGGGTTGGGAAGTCGAGCATCGTTGATGCTGTGCTGGATCGCACAGAGTCCGTCTTCTCCGTATCTGCAACCACACGCGCACCACGGCGAGGAGAGATAGAAGGCGTCGACTACCACTTCGTGAGCCGGGAAATCTTTGAATCCAAACGCACAACAGGCGAAGTCCTCGAATGGGCCGAGTACGGTGGCAACCTGTACGGAACGTTGCGCGAAGCCGTGGTGCCGATACTCGAATCTGGCGACAACGTCATTCTCGACATCGAGAATGAAGGGGCAAAGCAGATTCGCGCCTCCTACCCCGATGCGGTGCTCGTGTTCATCTCCCCACCGGACCTCGAAACGCTCGCGAACCGTCTCAAGGGTCGTGGAGATACCGGGGTCAGCGATATGGAGATCCGACTTGCAGCCGCAACCGAACAGATGGAAGAGGCCCCTTCGGTGTACGACCAGATAGTCGAAAACGACGATCTGGAACAAGCGATCGCTCAAGTTCTCGATATACTCGCACTCGAAGGCGATCATCGACCTATACAATGACGCCTTCTTCAACCCCCGGAATGACCTGAGGAGCTCAGCGACATGATGCTTGAACCGCCTATCGGAGACGTCGTAGCGAAGACGAATTCGCGCTTTGGTCTCGTCGTGCTCGCCTCACGTCGCGCAAGGCAGATCAACGCCTACTTCAACGAGCTTGGGGCAGGAATCGGTGGATACGTTCCGCCGCAGGTCCACTCTCTCTCCCGGAAGCCACTCTCCATCGCTCTGGAAGAGATCGTCGAAGACAAGGTCGTCGTCGCTCCGCTCGAGGAGTAGAGCATGGCCGTAGGGCGACGAGTCGTCCTCGGCGTGACCGGGGGAGTCGCCGCCTACAAGGCCGCCTATCTCGCTCGAAGATTGATTGAACGCGGGGCCACCGTCAAGGTGGTCATGACAGAGTCGGCACTTCGATTCATCGGCAAGGCTACGTTCACCGCACTTACGGGTACCGAACCGGTGACCGGTTTCTTCGATGAGTCCGATCCCTCGCCGCACACGACACTCGGACAGTGGGCTGAAGTGATCGTTATCGCTCCGGCCACGGCATCGACCATCTCCAAACTCGCCGTGGGCCAGTCGTCCAATGTCCTCATCGGGACGGTGCTTGCCTCTCGGGCGCCCGTGATCATCGCTCCGGCAATGCACACCGAGATGTGGGAGCAGCCATCGACGCAGAGCAACATCGCCACGCTCGAGGCGTTCGGATACACGATCGTCCCCCCTGAAGAGGGTGTCCTTGCCGGGGGCGATGTCGGCATTGGTCGTCTTGCCGAACCGGAAGCGATCGTCGAGACATTCGAGATGTTGACCTCGGATCGCGACATGTCAGGTATGAGTGTCCTGGTCACAGCCGGAGGCACCAGGGAACCGATCGATCCGGTTCGCTACATCGGTAATCGTTCATCTGGAAAGATGGGCAACGCACTTGCCGAGGTTGCTGCTGATCGAGGAGCCGACGTAACACTGGTGACGACCGCCACCCCTCCGTCCCAGGAGACGATCAACGTGATCAGCGTGGATACCGCCGATGAGATGGCCGAGGCGGTGTGGGCGAGGGCATCGGAGAGTGACGTTGCAGTGATGGCCGCGGCGGTCGCCGACTTCAAGCCGAGGGATGCAGGATCTGAGAAAATCCGCCGAGCCGACGGTGTGCCATCGATCGAACTCGTTACGACCCCCGATGTCCTTGCTGGTGTGCATTCGTTGAGTCCAAGGCCGATCCTCGTCGGATTCGCCGCTGAGGCCGGTTCTGTCGACGCTGCTGAGCAGAAGGCGAAAGACAAGGGTGTGGATCTGCTCGTTGCCAACGACATTGCCAAGTCGGGATCAGGATTCGGATCCGACACGAACGAGGTTCGGTTCGTGTATCGCGATGGCGAAGTCCGTGATCTCGCACTGATGACCAAGCACGAGGTGGCATCCGAAATCTGGGATGCCGTTGTGCTGATGAGGTCCACGCCCTGACCGTGCAACGCGCCTGTCAGGTCGTCCCCGATATTCCGACGTTCGCTGTCGATGACGGGTTCACGTATTCCCTGCCTCCGGAACTGGATGTTCGAATTGGGGACAGGGTCAGGATCAGGGTGTCGGGCAGGCGTCTCAAGGGATACGTGACAGCCGTCCACGATGTTCCATCGGATCGGAAACTGTTGCCGGTTGACGGGCTGTCCGGAACGGTGCCGTCGTTCTCAGAGGAAACGCTCAGGACGCTGCGGTGGGCCGCCACCTACTACGTGTCTCCGCTTTCGACTCTCTTGAAACGTACTGTGCCGCCGAACGTCCCTTCATCAGATATGGCTGATGGGGAGAGAGCACTGAGCGACGGCCGTGCGTCATCTCGTGGGTCCCTCACCTACCACGTGGGTTCATCGCCGCACGGTGTCGCGGTCGCCGACACGATCCGTGCAACAGTAGAGGAAGGTCGGGGAATTCTTGTGATCGCTCCAACGGTCCAGGAGATCGGCGAGATCGCAGCGACGCTCGCATCAGAGCACGGCGATCGAGTGGTTGAGGCAACATCCTCGATGTCTGCGGCAGCCACGACACGAACCTGGACACAGGCAGCAACCAAACCCGGAACGATCCTTGTGGGCACCCGCGAGGTGATGTTCTGGCCGGTGTTCGACCTCGCTCAGGTTGTCGTCGTTGAGGACGGGCGCCGGGTGATGAAATCTCCGGGTACGCCGACGCTCAGCGTTCGCGAGGTGATCATCAGACGCCAGGAGAATGAGGGCCTGACGGTGACGTTCCACGGTCCGGTCCCCACACTCGAGGCCCTTACCCATGGAGCCGAGATCGAAATGCCCGGTGGTCGCCAGTGGCCCCTTGTCGAGATCGTAGATCGGAATGAAGAGCCACCATCGGGAAGCCTGCTTACTCAACGGGTGTCGTCGGCACTCGTGAACGCCGTGCAATCGGACCACAGCGTCTTCGTTCTTGCAACGTCCCGTGGGTATGCGCCGGCATTCCGGTGCGTCTCCTGTGGTGACGTTCGCCGGTGCAAGGGCTGCGGCAGCGCGGCTTCCAGGGACAATTCGTGCCGCAGGTGTGGTGCAGTCCTTGGCTCTTGCCGGTCGTGTGGTGGCGCTCGGTTCCAAGCACTGGGAGCCGGGATCGGGCGTGTAGTCGACGATATCTCCAGGCTCGTCGGTGACAACGTCGGGAAGGCAGGAGACGGAAGACTGATCACCGTTGGTTCCGAACGCGATCTCATCGGGATCAGCGATATTGAGTTGGCCGTCGCCGTCGATGTCGATGGAATGATCATGGCTCCTCACTACAGAGCCAGCGAGGATGCGTTGAGGTTGCTCGTCCGGCTTGCACAGACAGTTCAACGCGGATCGGGATACCGCTGCATGATCCAGACCTCTCTTCCGCACCAAGCGGTACTCAAGGCTCTTGTCAAGGGTCGTTCTTCGGAGTTCCTGGACAAGGAACTCGATTCGCGTCGCAGGCTCGGGTTTCCACCGATCGGCTCCCTGATGGCTATCGAGACTCGGGATGGGGCAGACGCTGGCGACCTTGTCGAGAACTCCATTGGTGGCTTGGCGACGATCCTGGGACCCGAAGTACTCAGGGATCGGACACGGTGGCTCGTGCAAAGCCGGAATCTTGATGAAGCGAAGCTCGCGCTGCGTCCAGCCCTGAGCACGCTTCGTGCAAAAGGAGCCAAGATCCGGGTCGACGTAGACCCGATAGATCTCTAGTCCTGCTGGCGAGACGCAGGTGGCAAGAGCGACCTCTCAAGTAGGCTCTGTCCTGAACTTTGAAACCTGAGATTGAACTATGGCCATCTTTCCCATCCGAGTATTCCCAGATCCCGTCTTGTCAATGACGGCTTCGGACGTCGTTGCGTTCGATGACGATCTCAAGCACTTGGTCGATGACATGCTCGACACCATGTATGAGGCTCCCGGTGTCGGACTCGCTGCACCGCAGATCGGGATTTCGAAGCGTCTGTTCGTGGCCGATATCGGTGACGGGCCGTTCGCGATGGTGAATCCAGAGATCGTGGAGACGTCCGGCAAGTGGAAGTTCGACGAGGGATGCCTTTCGGTGCCGGGACGGTACTGGCCCATCAAGCGAGCCGAGTACGCACGCGCAGAGGGATTGGATGTCAATGGCGAACCGGTCTCCTTCGAGGGCATAGACCTGATGGGGCGCGTTCTCCAGCACGAGATCGACCATCTGCACGGTATGTTGTTGCTTGCGCATCTGAGCACACGCACACGCAAGCAGGTGCTCAAAGAACTCCGCGAGGAATCACTCGGCGTCAATAGGGTCATCTAGTGGGCGCCGTCTTCCTGGGTACGCCAGCAGCAGCGATTCCGAGCCTCACCGCGCTTGCCGACGTCGAGGACGTCGATCTCGTCATCACGCAGCCCGACCGCAGGGGCGGGCGCGGCAACGCACGCCTCGCGCCACCGGTCAAGGCAGCAGCCCAACAGTTCGGATTCCGTCTAGCGCAGCCCGATAGCAAGGAGGAACTTGCCGAGATTCTCATCACCGGCGGTTTCAACATCGGAGTTGTTGTGGCATACGGCAGAATCCTGTCGCCCACAATGCTCGCCGCTGTTCCCCTCGGCTTCCTGAACGTACATTTCTCGCTCCTTCCAAGATGGCGCGGAGCCGCACCTGTTGAGCGGGCGATCGTCGCAGGAGACGCCCGGACAGGCGTGACGTTGATGAAGATCGATGAAGGGCTCGATACCGGTCCCGTGCTCGCTGAGATAGCCACTCCGATCGGCCCGAACGAGACCGGTGGCAGCCTCACCGCGCGACTGTCCTACCTCGGAGCGTCCCTCATCGATGGTTCTGCCCCGGAATATCTGAACAACCGCAGGAGACCGGTACCACAGATTGCCTCAGGCGTTCGTGTTGCCAAGCGGTTGACAAAGGAAGAAGCCCGACTGCTTCCTGCGCATCCCGCAGGAGAGGCAGAACGCATGATCCGTGCTTTCCATCCACGGCCAATAGCGTGGATGGAGACATCCGCTGGTGCGCTGCGGGTCCATCGTGCCGTCCCAACCGACAACCTCGCCGAGCCCGGGCAGATCATCCAGCTCGGAACCCGTGTCATTGCCGGATTCACGGACGGATCCGTCGAGTTCCTGTCCGTTCAACCAGCAGACCGCACGAAGGTCGCCGCCCTCGCGTGGATCAACGGGCTACGCGGTGAGTCAGTGACCTTTGGCTAGGCGTTGATCGTCTATCGTCCGTCGTTCTGTCGCGAGTTCCCCCTCTTTGACCTTCACTGCGCTCGGGCAGTCTCTCCCGTTGAGAGGAGAAACGATGAACGCTATTCGATCTCGACCGTGGCGGGATCGAAGTCGGCCTTCGGATAGGCGAGGCCCATCCCGCTGATGGTGTCGATGAGAATCTGCGAAATGACGAGGTTCCGATACCACTTCCGGTCGGCGGGTACCACGTACCACGGTGCATCCACAGTGGATGTCCTCACTATCGCGTCCTCGTACGCTGCCATGTAGTCGTGCCACCGGTCACGTGTCGCGAGATCGTTGGGGTTGAACTTGTAGTTCTTGGTCGGGTCATCGAGCCGGGCCTGGAGACGCTCCTTCTGTTCATCCTTTGAGATGTGGAGCATGATCTTGACAATCGTGGTGGCTTCGTCGGTGAGCGCTTCCTCGAAACTTCGGATGTGGCCATACCGACGGGACCACACGTCTTCGGGGACGAGATTGTTGACCCGGACAACAAGCACATCCTCATAGTGGCTCCGGTTGAAGATGGCGATGCGGCCCTTCGCCGGAGTCTTCTTGTGGATGCGCCACAGATAGTCGTGATCCATCTCCTCGTCACTCGGCACGCCGAAGCCTGTGACATCGACACCTTGTGGGTTCACGCCGGAGAAGACCTTTCGGATGGTCCCATCCTTGCCTCCGGTGTCCATTGCCTGGATCACGACGAGTAGCGCCTTGCTTCCGTCCGCCCATAGGAGGCGCTGAAGCTCGGCAAGTCGATCATTCATCTGTTCCAGGACAGCTACTGAGTCAGCCTTCTTCAGATGTGAGAACTCCGTCTTCTCTCCCGGGTCGATGGCAGTGAGATCCACCGAGGTGTCGGGCGCCATCCGATATCTGTCCATTGTTGTCACCTTTCTCCGCAGGGTCACACTACCCATTTACAATCGCATGCAATGAACAGCCCAGCCCGAATCGCACCATCAATCCTTGCCGCCGACTTCGCCCACCTCGGACGCGACGTCGATCAGGTCACCGACTACATCGATCTCCTCCATGTCGATGTCATGGACGGCCACTTCGTACCCAACATCTCCTTGGGTCCGCCGGTCATATCGTCCCTGCGAGCCGTGACAGATCTCTATCTCGACTGCCATCTCATGATCACCGATCCGTTGACGTACCTTGAGCCACTCAAGAAGGCCGGAGCCGACGGCGTGACCGTCCACATCGAGGCAGTGCCGGACCCAAATCCAGTTGCGGACGAAGCGTCGAGACTTGGCCTCGACTTCGGCCTTGTGATCAATCCACCGACTCCGGTTGCGGCGATCGAGCCATACATCGAACTCGCCTCGATGGTCGTCGTCATGAGTGTGCATCCAGGCTTCGGCGGCCAGTCGTTCATTCACGACTCCTTGGCCAAGATCGAGCACCTGAGAGAAATCATTGACTCCGCCGGCCTTGCGACCGATATACAGGTCGATGGGGGCATTGACCTCCGGACGGCTGGCCCGGCCAGAGAAGCCGGGGCAGATGTGGTCGTTGCCGGAACCTCGGTGTTCCGAGCGGACGATCCTGTCGCCGCCGTCAAGGAAATGCGGACGATTCTGAATCGGATGTGACATGACAGAACGGATCCTCGTCGTCGACGACGACCCGGATATTCTGCAGTTCGTGCAGATGAATCTCGAACTTGATGGGTTCGAGGTTGATCTTGCAGGGGGTGGACGAGAAGCGCTGGAGAAGGCTGGTGCTGCACCTCCCGACCTGATGCTCCTCGATGTCATGATGCCTGAAATCGACGGTCTGACCGTTCTTCGACGCATGCGCTCCGACCCGCAGACGGCCAATATCCCCGTCATAGTCCTGACCGCACGGAGCCTTGCCGAGGATCGTGTCAAGGGACTCGATCTCGGTGCTGACGACTACATCACGAAGCCTTTCGACCTCGAGGAGCTGATAGCGAGGATTCGTACCGTGCTTCGCCGCAGCCAGCAGATGCGTGATCTCTCGCCCTTGACCGGGCTTCCCGGGAACTTCCAGATTGCCGGCGAACTGGAGCGACGTATCGCTCAGGGCAAGGACTTCGCCGTTGTGCATGCGGATCTTGACAATTTCAAGGCTTTCAACGACCACTACGGGTTCATGCGGGGGGATTCGGTCATCAAGTTCACTGCGAAAGTCCTCAACGGCGCAGCGTCGGTTGTGGGGGATGACGATGCCTTCGTCGGACACATCGGCGGCGATGATTTCGTGGCGATCATCAATGACTACAACGCTGAGCCGTTCTGTGAGTATGTCGTTGCCCACTTCGACGACGGGATACTCGACTACTACGACACGGCGGATGCACTTCAGGGGTACATCGAGGTGACCGATCGCCGTGGCGAACGGCACGCCTTCCCTGTCTGCGCTCTGTCGATGGGTGTTGCAGCGACGACCCACAAGGATCTCTCAAGCGAGTGGGAGGCCTCCTCGGTCGCTTCCGAGATGAAGGAAGTGGCGAAACGCACTCCTGGTACCAACTACCAGATCGACCGCCGCACCTAGGCCCTCGCTTTACTAGCGCGTCACGCACGTCCCCCTCCATGGTGGGACACCAGAGCGAAACGATGCAGGTGAATGATGCTGAAGCCTGAGACCTGAGACCTGAACTCCTTTTGCATCCCCCTCCTGGCTCGCCAGCTCGCCCGTCCTCCCACCAGGGGAGATCTCCGAAGAGCGCACGTGGCTGTCACCAGTTCTGCGACAAGGGCATGAAGCCGGGCAGTCGTGACGGAGTGTGTCGCTAGACGGAGATGTGTGTGCCCCGGCGTTATCCGGGGAACGGGTACCACTGGGCACCAAACCCCATCACCTTCCGGCAGTGTGGGCAGAAGAAGACGAATCCCCGACCGATTCCGAACGACCCCTTGGGCTTGCGCGCGTAGATCTCTGGAACCTCTGTCTCGCAATGCGGGCAGAGTGGAACGAGATCTTCACGCTTCACTACTGCACACGATTGCGCCGCTGTCTGAGTGCTCATTCCGGCCTCCTGGGCGGTGGTGTCATGACCCTCCGATCGTCTCACAGACATGCGTGGCAAGCCAGCAACTTTCCGGCGTCCTTCCGCCCCTGAACCTGAGAACGTACGTGGCGCAGTACGCGGTCGCTTGCAGGGCTGATCTGAGTGTGGAGGCGCCGTTCGTCGTGAGCCCATTGTCGCCAGAACCTTCGGCTGTATGCGTCGAAATGGACCATGTAAAGTCGTTGACATGAACGTGAAAC
>JBDLJV010000015.1:0-21745 GCA_039714175.1 Actinomycetota bacterium | reverse complement strand
CAATCGAGAAAGGACAGACGAATGGGATTCAGCGATCTGGTGGACAAGGCCAAGGGCCTCATTTCCGGAAACAAGGACTCGGTCAAGGACGGCATCGACCAGGCAGCAGACGTTGCCGACGACAAGACCGGTGGTCAGCACTCCGAGCACATCGACAAGGGTGCCGACATGGCCAAGGACCAGGTGGACAACCTCGACGGCGAGTAGTCCTACTCAATCGAGCACGAGCGATTCGTTTCGCAACGTCCGTCTGGCCGAGTGTCAGGCGGACGTCATGCTTTCTGCAGGAAACGAACAGACATGTGCAGGTATCCGTCGAAACCGGGATGCTGCTCCCAGACGTCGGTCCATGGCGTGTGCTCCCAAAGCGCTTCCCACTCGGTCTCTCGGTGTTCCATGCTGTCCCACTGAATCATCCACGTGACATTCGCTGACCCATGCGGCAGATCCATCGGCTCTGAGCCCATGATCCTCGGTGGAATGCCGGTATCGACCCAGAAACCGATGATATCGAGTCGATCACTCAGGACAGGAGCGGCCTTCGCTGCCCATGCCCGATACTCGTCGAAGCGGTCCCTTCGGTAGTGATAGTCGCGGATTTCCACGATCTTGCCTGTTGTCATCGTTCTCCTCAGTGTCTCGCCTTGCCGGTCGCGATGAGCGCTGGAGCTTGGAAGACAACACGCTCGGTGCCGTCAGTGAATTCGCTCAGCTCGGTGTTTGCTGCATCCAGGAGTAGGGCGTAGTCGGCGTCCGACATGTCTGACAGGGTCCAGCCGCGAATGTCCGTGTGGATCCAGGCCTCGATCGAGTCGAAGCGGGCGGTCCCATCGACCTGGGTCACCTCGACCTCGTTGAACGCGGTGCTCATGAGGTCGTGCATTCCACCAGGGTCACCGAGCGTGTAGGGCGCTCGAAGTGCATCTCCTGCCTCTGGACCGAAGAGCCGATCCAGTAGATCGACCATGGCTTCGTAACCCGGTGTGTCAGCGAGGGAGGCCCAGGAGGCGATCGCTACTCGACCGGCCGGGCGCAGTACCCGGTGCATCTCGGACACCGCCTGCTCGAGATCGTCGAAGAACATGGCAGCGAATTGGCTGACAACAGCATCGAATGAGGCGTCGTCGAACGGGATGTTCTCTGCCACACCACTCTTCCACTCCACAGTGGCCGTTCTCCGTGCGACAGCCAGCATTCCATCATTCGGATCCAAGCCGACAACTTTGCCGTCTGGCCCTCCGCGCCGGGCCGCTTCTCGCGCGAGTACGCCGGTTCCGCAGCCCACGTCGAGTACTCGATCTCCTTCGGACACGATCGCGGCGTCGAGCACCGGTTCGACCCACTGTTCGAAGAGGGCCGGCAGGAAGAATGATTCGTACACCTCGGCCGCCGTTGCAGCAACCTGTCCTCTGTCAGCATCGGTCATGCGTCCAAACGTACGCGTCAGGACGTCGTCCATCAAGCGCGAAAAACGAACTACCAAGTAGACGGTCCACCGGCAAGGATGGGGGAGTGAAGACCTACAAGCAGTATTGCCCGATTGCTCGCACGTCCGAGATCCTTGCTGAACGATGGACACCGTTGATCGTCCGCAACCTGATGTTCGGTCTCGATACCTTCACCGACCTGTCGAGAGGCGTTCCCGCGATGTCCAGATCGATGCTCATCAAACGTCTCGACCAGTTGGAACGGGCCAACATCATCACGAAGACCGAGAAGGACAACGGACACGGCCACCGGTACGAGCTCACCGACGCCGGTCGGGATCTGACCGGCATCATTCTCCAGATGGCAGAATGGGGCGACCGATGGGTAGAAATCACCGCTGAGCACAGCGATCCAGGTGTCGCGCTTTGGTTCTGGGCCCAGGTACAGATGAGCGACCTCGGCCTACCTGTGGAACGGACCGTGGTTGCCTTCTCGTTCCCTGATCAACCACCGAGCAATCGCCACTACTGGTTTCTTTGCGACGATTCCGAGATCGAGATGTGCTACTCGGATCCGGGCGGACCCATCGACCTACATGTCACGGCGGAGTCGTTGGCGTTCGTCAACTGGCATTATGGGACTCTTGAGTGGACGCAGGCCGTGAACGACGGACGCATCATTGTCAGCGGTAATCGCGAGCTCGCTCGAGCGCTGCCCACGTGGAACACACACGCCCCAGTGTTGGCACGGTGACGGTTCCTTGTAAGCGTTCAGAACGGCTTACGGTGTCGCCAGTCGATTGAGAGGTGCGATGTCTGACGCAGCAGAGGGACCGAACCGGGAGGTCCTCACGTGGCCCGGCTATGGCGTAGGTGTTCGTGAGCTCGCGCGCCAGATCGCTGACGACGGATTCGAACCTGACGTCATTCTCGGCATCGCTCGTGGAGGGTTGATCCCCGCTGGGTCGCTCGGTTACGCGCTGTCGGTCAAGAACTGCTACATCATGAACGTCGAGTACTACACCGACGTTGACGAGCGCCTCGACGTGCCTGTCATCCTGCCTCCGTACCTCGAGATGGTGGATCTGAAGCACTCGGACATCCTGATCGTCGATGACGTCGCGGACACCGGACACACGCTTCAGAAGGTGTACGAGTTCGTTGCTGACAACGTCGGCGAGGTCAAAGCGGCTGTTCTCTACGAGAAGCCGCATTCGGTGATCAACTGTGAGTACGTGTGGAAGCGCACCGACAAGTGGATCAACTTCCCATGGTCATCTGAACCGCCGATCGTGGATCCGAGGTCGCGGACAGCATCGGGCTCTGCATAGGCCGAACCGACTTGCGTAGGGTTGGCGCATCGACAAGGGAGAGCGTTGTGCCATTCGTTACGGATCTCGTTGTGCGCGAGTTGGATGTGAACCGCTGGCGGGTGGAAGAAGACCTCGTCTATGAGGGGAAGCGGGAATCGCTCACTGTGCCGACAGGCACCCCGACCGACTTCGCATCCGTGCCCGCGTTGCTTCGCTGGTTCATTCCGAAGTACGGGAGATACAACAAGTCGGCAGTCCTTCACGACCACCTCTGTGTCGAGTCTGCGGCAGGCAGATTCAGTCGAGCCGATGCGGATGGGATCTTCCGACGTTCGATGAGGGAGGTCGGGGTTGGCTATCTGCGCCGTCGGCTCATGTGGGTCGGCGTTCGGTGGGGTGGCAAGCTCGCCGGCTCCGATGCCGGGGAGGCGGCGCTCGTCATCGGTATCTCGATCCTGGCGTTCCCCTTCGCACTGTTGGGTCTCGTCGCTGCTCAGCTCCTCGTGCTCGCCTATCAACTCGTCGAGCTCGTCGTGTACGTGGTGAGATGGCTCTTCAAGACGCTCCTCCGCAGGGAAGCACCCCAAGAGACCGCCCCGAAACCTACGGTCTACTACAAGGCGGCCTGAAGTGCGCTCGGCGCTGTGCGTCATGCGTTCAGCGCCGAACGACAGTCGATGAACGACGAACGACGAACGCTACGCGACCACGGCTTCGAGCTCTGCAAGTAGAGAAGCCTTCTCCGCCTCCGTGAGGAACGTGGCTTCGATGGAGTTGCGGGCCAACGTGACGAGGTCTTCGGTGGTGAGATCGAGTCCCTCGGCAATGGCGACATAGTTGTCGAGGACGTAGCCGCCGAAGTACGCGGGATCGTCGGAGTTGATGGTCACCTTCACCCCTGCGTCCAGGAGTCGCTTGAGATTGTGGTCCTCGATCTTGTTGAACACTTTCAGCTTCACGTTCGACAGGGGGCACATCGTCAGAGGTGTCTGCTCGCGAGCGAGTCGTTCGATCACGCCAGGATCCTCTTCGGACCGCACGCCATGGTCCACGCGTTCGATCTCAAGCGTGTTGAGGGCACTTGTGATGTACTGAGGGGGACCTTCCTCGCCGGCATGTGCGACAACGTGCAAACCTGCCTCGCGGGCCAGCTGGAACACTTCGGCGAACAGCTCGGGTGGGTTGCCGACTTCCGACGAGTCGAGCCCGACGCCAAGGAGCCGATCCCTGAATGCCTCCGATGCCTGCCACGTTGCCAGAGCGTCTTCAGCCGGAAGGTGGCGAAGGAACGACATGATGAGTGCCGCGGAGAGACCCCACTTCTCGTCTGCATCAGCGATTGCCCGGGAGAAGCCTTCCATGAACACCGGGAACCCGATGCCGCGCTCGGTGTGGGTCTGTGGATCGAAGAAGATCTCTGCCCTTCGTACGCCATCCGCATCGGCCCGTTCGAGGTAGGCCATCATGAGGTCGTAGAAGTCCTGCTCGGTGATGAGGACGCCTGCCCCCTGGTAGTAGATGTCCAGGAAGGACTGCAGGTTGGAGAACTCGTAGGCGTCCTTGATCGCCTCAACCGAATCGAACGGGAGGGTGACGCCGTTCCGCTCCGCCAACCTGAACATCAGCTCTGGTTCGAGTGTCCCCTCAATGTGAACATGCAGTTCGGCTTTGGGCAACTGCCGTATGAAAGATGCGAGTTCCATCCGGCCATTCAAACAGATGCCACGCGGCTGGGGTGTCAACCGTCGCCGTTGGACACGCCAGCCATCATCAAGCCGACTTCCTCACGGGTCGCGGTCGCAGGGTCGACGATTCCCATGATCCTGCCCTCGTACAGCACGGCGATGCGGTCCGAAAGGCCGAATACCTCATCGAGGTCCTCGGAGATCATGAGCACTGCGGTACATGCGGTTCGGTGCTCGATCAGCTTCGCCTGGATGAACTCGGCATCTGAGAGAACATTGCGTTTGTCGATGATCCGTCGGTGGATGTACTCGGCAGCTCCGATGTCGACACCGCGGGTTGGCTGTGATGCAACGATGACGGTTGGTTCCGAGGACAGTTCCCGTGACAGGATGAGCTTCTGGATGTTGCCGCCGGAGAGGCTCCGGCAGGGTGTTTCGAGCGACGGCGTACGAACGTCGAAGTCCTCGACGAGCTGATTCGAGTGCTCGGTGATGGCGGCGAAGTCGAAGAGTCCGTGTTTGAGGTAGTCGGAGCTCTTGTGGTCGATCAGCAGCAGGTTCTCCCAAACGGTGAAATCACCGACAGCTCCCTCACGCATGCGTTCCTCGGGCACATATGCCAGGCCGGCTTCGCGAATGGTTCGGGGATGGGCTCCAGTGATGTCTTCGCCGAGGATCTTGATCGAACCGTCCTCGATCTGTCTGAGTCCTGCAACCGTCTCTGCGAGTTCTCGCTGGCCATTGCCCGACACACCTGCGATTCCGAGGATCTCGCCCTTGCGGACATCGAGATCCAGATGATCGATGGCCACGACGCCCCGGTCGCCCATGACGGTGAGGCCCCTGATCTCGAGTGCGACATCTCCGGGTTCAGCAGGAAGCTTGTCAGGTCGGAGTTTCACCTCACGCCCGACCATCATGTTCGCAAGGCTCTCTCGTGTCGCTCTTTCGACATCCACTTCACCTGTCACAGCGCCGTGTCGCAGGACCGTGATCCTGCTGGAGAGAGCAAGCACTTCGTGGAGCTTGTGTGAGATGAAGATCAATCCCCGTCCGTCGTCCAGCAGGTGACGAAGAGTCACGAAGAGCTGCTCAACTTCCTGAGGGGTGAGCACGGCCGTCGGCTCATCAAGGATGAGGAGCCGTGCGTCCCGGTAGAGCGCCTTGATGATCTCGACCCTCTGGCGTTCGCCGACCGACAGTTGCCACACGAGCGCGGATGGATCGATCTCGAGTCCGTACTCCGCGGACAGTTCGCGGATCCTCTTTGACACAACACCGAGGTCGGTGAGGAAACCCCTGCTCGACTTGAGGCCGAGGGCGACATTCTCTGCAACGGTGAGTGTGGGTACGAGCATGAAGTGCTGATGGATCATCCCGATGCCGTGCTCGATGGCAGCCGTTGGGCTGTCGATCGTCACAGGCTTGCCGTCGAGGAGGATCTCTCCCTCGTCCGCCGGGTACAGGCCGTACAGCACCTTCATGAGTGTGCTCTTGCCTGCGCCGTTCTCGCCGAGGAGCGTGTGAACTTCACCTGCAAGCAGGTCGAAGTCGACGTGGTCGTTCGCAACCACGCCGGGGAATCGTTTTGTGATCCCTCGCATCTCCAGCATCGGACTCGTTGCCACTTCGTGCTCCTGTTCGGTGAGGAGGGGGACCCGAAGGTCCCCCAACCTCAGTTGTTCCTATCCCTCGGCCTTGAACTCGGCGATCGCGTCCTCGGCGAGCTGCTTCACATCGGCAGGAAGGTCGTAGCCATCGTTGTACTCGATGACCAGGCCGTCGTTCGCAAACGTGATGGCGAATGTCTCGCCACCGAGCGTTCCGCCCTGGACCTTGGTGACGATTTCTTCAAGGATGTGCTCCCAGTGGTACACCTGGGAAGCGACCACGATTTCGGGTGCCAGGCTCGTCTGGTTCGCTTGCGTGCCGAACCACAGGACGCCCTTTGTCTTGGCAACACCGACAGCGCCGACAACCATCTGTGCCGTGCCTGAGAGCACGTCTGCGCCGTTGTTGATCAGCGACTGTGCGGCCTCTGACGCGAGAGCGACGTCGGCGAATGATCCGATGTAATTGATCGGGACCTCAGCGCCCGGGTTCTGAGCGAGGACGCCGTCCTTGAACCCATCGACGTACAGCTTCGCGTCACCGACCTCGATCGGCCCGACGATTCCCACGTTGGCGCTCTGCGAGAGTGCCGCAGCCATGATTCCCATGACATGTCCGCCCTGGTCGGAGGCTGCTTCGTAGGCGTAGACATTCGACAGGCCGAACGTATCTGCTGCCGTGCCCCAAGCGAATGCGGTGTCCGGGAAGTCTGGTGCGATCTCCTGGAGGGGACCGCCGTACTGGGACCCGTGGGCGATGACGAGGTCGTAGCCGTCGTCGGCGTAACCGCGAATCGCGACTGCTGCGTCCTCAACAACGAAGGTTCCGTCGGTGACGGCCACCTCGCTGACGATGCCGCTGTCCTTGAGCATGTTTGCAGCGTCAACGATCGATTGCGTGAACGCAAGGTCGTTCGATGCCGATGGGGCAACGATGGCGACCCTGAACTCAGCCACCGCGGCCGTCGTCGTGGTGTCCCCATCGCCCGTGTCTGCTGCTGTCGTCGTCGTGTCGTCACCGGAACCACCGCATGCGGCGGCGATGAGTGCGATCACGGCGATCAGCATGATGCTTCTTCTCTTCAACTTCGTCTCCTTCGTCCTTCGGTTCCTCGGGTTTGTTACTTGCCTCTCGTGAAAGGCTTGGTCAACGCGGACGGCGCCCTGAAGCGTCGCGCCACAAAGACCAATGCCAGGATTGTGATGATGGCCGGGGCCATCGCTGCTAGATCGGAGAGTTCTCTCGGGATGATCTGCTGGGTCTTGAGTTCCAGGACGAGTGCGTTGACGAAGCCGAAGAGCAACGCACCGAGCATGATCCCGACCGGTCGCCATGCACCGAAGTAGACGAGTGCAATGGCGATGAATCCTGCAGCGTTCGTGAGGTTCTGCTGGAAAATGCCCAAGGTGATGGCGAGCACCGCACCGGCGATTCCGGCGAGCGCTCCACCGATGATCTGCGTTGCGTACCGCACACCGGCGACGCTGACACCGAGCGTGTCTGCAGCTTCGGGATGCTCGCCAACGGCGCGGATCTTCATCCCGAACGTGGTTCGGTTGATGATGAACATCGCAAGGGGTATGGATGCGAATGCAAGGTAGATCGCAAGGCTGTGCTGGAAGAACATCTCTCCGATGATGGGGATATCGGCCAGGAGGGGAATCCGGAGTTCCGGGAATTGATCGATCGGTATCGGCGTGCCGACGAGTTTCTGGAACAACAGGTCGCTCATCCCGAGTCCGAATAGGTAGATACCGATGCCGCTGATGCCCTGCTCCGCTTGAAGCGTTACTGCGATGACTGCAGAAGCGAGACCGAGCATGAGGCCGACGATCAATCCGCCGACGAGACCCAACCACACGTTCCCTGTTTTGAGAACCGCGTAGTAGCCAGCGAACGCTCCGAGCAGCATGATCCCGTCTACGCCGAGGTTGAGGACACCGCTGCGTTGGCCGAACGTCTCGCCGAGAGAGGCGAGCAGGAGCGGCACGGCCAACCGGATCGCCGAAGCGACGACTGCAATGAGTACGGCGGTCGTGAAGATCTCGCTCATGTCGAATCCTCAGGATCGAACGAATGCGTGCCTTCAGGAGGCAGGTCGTGCACCGCCCCCATTGCGGTCGCCTTGTGAGTCGACTCGTCGGCGTCATCGGGTGGCCGCTCCTCGGGCTCCTCTGCGACCAGCAGCCTGGTCCGGTACCGATCGGCGGCTACGACGAACACGACAACGAGACCGTTGAGAGCAACGATGAGTGCCGACGGCACCTGTACCGCACGCTGGAGTGCCTGGCCTCCAACGATGAGGCCGCCGAACAGGAACGATGCAGGGATCGTCCAGATCGGATGGAGGCCGCCGAACAGAGCAGCGACGATGCCGTTGAAACCTGCGCTTCCGGTGAAGCCCATGGTCGACCCATCCGTGACCATGCGGTGACTCTCGCTACCGAATACGAGCACGGCACCTGCGAGCCCGGCGAGGGCTCCCGAAAGCGTGAGGGCGAGGGCGATCGTTCGCTTCACGGGCATGCCTGCGTAGCGGGCAGCGTGTTCGGAGAGGCCGACAGCACGCAGGCGGTAGCCGAGCGGCGTCCGCCACAGGAGGTAGTAGGCAGCAATGGCGGCTACCACGGCGATAATCGGGCCGATGTGGAGCCGTTCGCTGCCGAACAGGAGCGGGAGATCGGCTGCTTCTGGGAGCCGTTCTGTCTGGGGGATCCGTGTTCCGCGCTCGATCTCAGCAGGGTCGATGAGTGGTCCACGCAGCAGATAGTTCATCAACTGCACAGCAACGATGTTGAGCATGATCGTGCTGAGGATCTCGTTCACGCGGTAGTAGGCCTTAAGGGCGCCCGGGATCCACCCCCACAGGGCTCCGCCGAGGATGCCTGCGCCCAGCACGATGGGGATCATGATGAACGAAGGCAGATCGGGGAGAGCGAGCGCAGTGATCGTTGAGAAGAGGCCTCCGAGCACCATCTGGCCCTCGGCACCGATATTGATCACGTTGGCGCGGAAGGCAATGACGATACCGACACCGACGAACAGGAGGGGAGTGGCCTTCAGGATCGTTGACACGAGAGCATTGCCGGATCCGAAGGCGCCGACGAGCATCTCCCAATAGCCCTCGATCGGGTCCGCACCGAGGAGGACGAGCATGATCGCACCGAAGATCAAAGCTGCGACAACCGCGAGGACAGGGATGCTGTACGCAAGAATGCGACGCTGTTGATGACTGAGGTTGGGAGTCATGTCAGCATCGCCCGACGGTCACCGTTCCTTAGCGTTGGACTACGGGAATCATATTTCCTTGTGCTTGACGAAATGTCAAATCGGAAGGGACGCCGCCGGGAAGTGCTCAACCTCGGATCGCATTCAGGTAGTTGTAGATCGTGATTCGGCTCACACCCATGAGGTCTGCGATGTCTTCGATCGACTTTCGGAGTTGGAATGCTCCGCGTTCATCGAGGAGGCGCACGGCAACCTGCTTGTTCGTTCTATCCAGGTCGGGGAGCGGTGCGCCCAACTCCTGCTCGATCCTCGTCACCAGATTGTCCAAGGCGTCGTTGAGAGAACCGAGGCGGGCGTAGGCGATTGTCGAACCGTCCCACTCGATCGGCACATCAAGACTCTCCGCTTCAGTCGGCTGGATGATCGTGCCACCACTGGCTTCGAGCGCGGGCCGGAGGGCGTCGATCACACGATCTGCATCAGCAGTCACGATTCGGACGGCCTGTCGATCTGGACCGTGACCCGGGTAGCGCCCGCGTCCATGGCAGCGTCGACCATGTCGCGAATCGCCTCGGAAACATGCGTTCTGTCCCCGGTGATCGTGGTGCCGAACGCCCCAACGCTTGGATCGAATCCGTGGGCCTTCACTGCGTCGATGCTGGCGAGAACCGGTGGCCCGAGAGACCCTTCCGTGAACGGTTCAACCATGAACTCGGCTCGGTACTTGCTCAAGACATCTCCCGGATCGCCACGAGCCACAGTAGTAGTGACGACAGACGACGGACGATGGACGACAAACGACCGACGATCAACGGCCACCGAATTGACAAAATGTCAAGAACGGGATGAAGATACGATGGAG
Organism: Actinomycetota bacterium; assembly: GCA_039714175.1. GTDB lineage: Bacteria > Actinomycetota > Acidimicrobiia > Spongiisociales > UBA5794 > B3-G11. Next base: position 11,619 of record JBDLJV010000015.1, on the reverse strand, counting down.
CCATACGAGGAGATTGCACGATGGAGACTGTTTCATTCACTGTGAACGGTCTTCGCGTGGAACTCCCACGTGAACACGAACATCTCCTGTCTGCACTCCGTGAGGGTCTGGACATCACTTCGCCCAAGGATGGTTGTTCTCCCTCCGGCCAGTGTGGAGCATGCACGGTTCTGTTGGACGGCAAGGCGATCCAGAGTTGTCTCGTCTCGATGGACAAGGCTGAGGGCAAGGACATCGTCACCCTCGAGGGGTTCGAAGTTTCCGAGCGGGAGCGTCTCGCCAACGCGTTCGCCTCCACCGGAGCCTTGCAGTGTGGCTTCTGCACTCCGGGCATCCTCGTGCGCACGAAGTCCTTGCTGGACCAGAAGGGATCCGATCTCGACAGGCGAACGGTGGAGAGTCGTCTCGGCGCCCATCTCTGTCGGTGCACCGGCTACACGAAGATCTTTGAAGCGATAGACCAACTCGTCGAGGATCGTGTTGAGACACCGATCGCCCCGGTCGGTATCGGGGACCCGGGCCTGAAGTACGAAGGAATCGAACTGGCCCTCGGAGACCGTGGCTACGTCAACGATCTGCGGCCCGAGGGGTTGCTCCACGGTGCGCTCCGGCTCACGGATCATGCGCGAGCCGACGTCATCCGAATCGACACAACCCGAGCCGAGGCGGCCGATGGTGTCATCGCTGTGTACACCGGAGCTGACGTGCCGGGACAGATCCACGTCGGGATCATCTACGAGGATTGGCCGGTCTTCATTCCCGAGGGTGGCAGAACTTCTTACTTCGGTGACGTTCTTGCCATCGTCGTCGCCGAATCGAAGGCCATTGCCCACGCGGCAGCTGATCTCATCGATGTCGAATACGACGTGCTCGAACCATTCGCGGAAGCGCACGCCGCGCTCGCATCGAGCGAGAACGCGGTGTGGGGACTCGATGGCAACGTCCTGTCCCGATCGACCTACGATCGCGGTGACGTCGACGCAGCCCTGGAATCTGCAGCCCACACGGTCCACGAGGTCTTCCGCACCCAGCGTGTTGAGCACGCGTTCCTCGAACCGGAGTCGACCCTCGCTGTCCCGGTGGGTGAGAGCGGACTCCATGTGTACTCCGGTGGGCAGGGTATTTGGGATGACCAATCGCAGATCGCATCGATCCTGGACATCGACGAAGACGATGTGACCGTCGAGCTTGTCTCCAACGGCGGCGCATTCGGCGGCAAGGAGGACATGTCGAACCAGGGCCAGACCGCGCTTGCCGCCCATCTGCTCCGCCGCCCCGTCGTGTGCACCCTCACCCGCGAGCAGTCGTTCCGCATGCATGCGAAGCGCCACCCGATCGAAATCGAGGTGTGGGCCGGATGCGACAGTGACGGTCGGCTCACCGCGCTGAAGTCCAGGATGATCGGCGACTCGGGTCCGTATGCATCCGTGGGCATGAAGGTCCTCGAGCGTGCGGCCGGCCACATGAGCGGACCGTACGTCGTCGACAATATCGATGTCGATGCCATCGCCGTGCGAACGAACAATCCTGTTGGTGGCGCCTTCCGTGGGTTCGGTGCCAACCAGGCGCAGTTCGCGATGGAAGGAATCATTGATCGCCTCGCCGCCGCTGTCGGGATCAGCGGCTGGGAGATGCGGTCCCGCAACATCATCGAGCCCGGATCTGTCTGGGGGCCCGGCCAGATCATGGACGACGGTTCCCGGGGAATTCGTGAATGTCTCGACGCCATCAAGCCTGCCTACGACACGGCACGAGCAGACGGCAAGTCGATCGGACTCGGAATTGCCTTGAAGAACTCCGGATTGGGGAACGGTTTCCTGGAGATCTCCAAAGCAGTCGTCCGGCTGGAGGAGGATGGCTCGGTTGAGGTCAGACACTGCTGGACGGAGATGGGTCAGGGGGTACACAATGTTGCTATGCAGGTCGCGGCAACCGAGCTCGGCATAGATTCCCGTCGAATCAAGGTCGTTGTTGACACAACCCGGCCTCTCGGTGCCGGCCAGACGACCGGTTCTCGTGGCACCGTCATGGCGGCAGGGGCCGTTGCCGACGCATGCAGAGCTGCCGCGGAGGCCGGGCTCGCCACCGGAGTCGACCACAGCGGCGAATACCGCGTCGACTGGACGAATGCGCTCGAGGACGGTGTTGACAACCCGATCATCCACTCTGCATTCGGCTATGCCGCTCAACTCGTCATCGCCGATCCGGGAACCGGAGAGATCGAGAAGGTCGTGGCGGCCCACGATGTAGGACGTGCAATGAATCCCCGGCTCGTCGAGGGTCAGATCGAAGGTGCTGTGCACATGGGTCTCGGGTACGCGCTGACCGAGGAGTTCCCGACGGACGAGCTTGCTCAACCAACGAAGCACACGCTGCGCAGCCTCGGCATCCTCAGGGCCAAGGACATGCCGGAGGTGGAGACGATCATCGTCGAGGTACCGCAGCCGCGGTCACCCTACGGTGTCAAAGGTGTTGGCGAGATCGGTCTCGTACCGACAGCGGGCGCAGTCGCAGCAGCGCTTCATGAGGTCGACGGCAATTGGAGGACACAGACTCCGATGGGAGTACATGAGCCCATCGAGAAGAGGAGCACCCAGTGAACAACGTCACCCCAGGACTCGTCTGCGCACACCACCATCTCTACTCAGAGCTTGCGCGCGGCATGCCCGCGCCACCGAAGGTCGCGACCAACTTCCAGGAGATACTCGAACAGGTGTGGTGGCGTCTCGACACCGCCCTCGACCTCGAGATGCTCGAGTGGTCAGCAAAGCTTGGGGCGCTCGAGGCTCTTGAGTCAGGCACGACCGCGATCATCGATCACAACGAGACCCCCAACGCGATCGAGGGTTCGCTCTCCGTGATCGCCGATGCTTGCGCCGAGGTGGGAGTGCGGGTTGTGACCGGGTACGGCGTCACCGACCGGCACGGCGCCGATGGCGCTCGCAGGGGTCTCGAAGAGAACCGACGATTCCTCGCCGAGGGAGGCAACTGCCTTGTCGGCGTGCATGCAGCCTTCACCTGCAGCGACGAATCGCTCGAAGGCGCAGCGGCTCTTGCGGATGAATTCGACGTTGGCGTCCACATCCATGTTGCGGAAGGACCGGGTGACGCCGATGCCCCGAAGCGGCTTGCAGGCATGACGAACGACAAGTGGCTGCTCAGTCACTGTGTCTACCTCGATGATGACCATGGACTCGAGGGGACGATCCTCCACAATCCCCGTTCGAATCTGAACAACGGGGTCGGGTATGCGAACCCTGCACGGTTCACGAACCCTGTTGCGCTGGGAACCGACGGGATCGGGGCGAACATGATCGAGTCGTTCCGCCTTGCCTACGTGATGCAGCGTTCGGTTGATGTCACAGTCGGCCCGGACCCGGCATGGTCATGGCTCCAGAACGGACTCGATCTCGTCCCCGAGGCTCGCAACGACGAGGTGACATGGTCCTACGATCCGATGGACCCGTGGCACATTGCATTCACAGCGGGTATCCACCCGGTCGAGGTGAAGGTGGGCGGCGAGACTGTGTATGCCGATGGCGCACCGACCAGGGTTGATGCCGAGGAGATCAGAGCAAAGGCAGCCGAGCAGGCTGTACGTTTGCACGCACGCTTGTAGCCGAAAGGAAACGCCAATGTCGGACCGGTTTCAGCCCATCACGATGGAGCAATTGACGGACTGGGTCTTCACCGAACTCGAGGAGAAGGACTCGATCTTCGGCATCCCGCGTCGCTCCTTCTTCGTCCCGAGCGAGGATGACCGATTCAGGCTTGACAACTACGGGCAGATGCTCGAGACGCCCTTCGGCGTCGCGGCCGGGCCTCACACACAGATGGCGCAGAACATCATCGTGTCATGGCTCGTCGGTGCCCGGTTCATAGAGCTGAAGACGATCCAAACGCTCGACGAGCTTGATGTGAACAAGCCCTGTATCGACATCGAGGATGAGGGCTACAACGTCGAGTGGTCCCAGGAACTCAAGGTACATCAGTCCTTCGATGAGTATCTGCGTGCCTGGGTGTTGATCCATGCGTTGCATCACAAGCTGGGGTTCCCAGGGGATTCCCCGGGGATGATCTTCAACATGAGTGTCGGATACGACCTCAAGGGGATCCTCGAGCCGAACGTCCAGTGGTACCTCGATGTCATGAACGACGCAACCGGTTACGTGGACGTCTTCGTCGACGTCGTTTCCGAGCGGTATCCCGAGATCGATCAGATCGCCATCCCGAAGCAGCTGTCCAACACGATGACGCTGTCGACGATGCACGGATGCCCGCCGGAGGAGATCGAGCAGATCTCCGCGTATCTCCTCGAAGAGCGAGGGCTGCATACTTCCGTGAAATGCAACCCGACACTGCTTGGAGCCGAAGGTGTGCGCGGGATCGTCAACGACGAACTCGGTTTCACCGATGTGGTCATCCCCGACGAGGCATTCGGCCACGATCTGAAGTACGAAGATGCGATCCCGATGTTCCACAACCTCAAACGGATCGCCGACCGTGAGAACTTGACGTTCGGGCTCAAGCTCTCGAACACGCTCGAGGTGGAGAACCACAAGTCAACGTTCCCCGATGACGACATGATGTACATGTCTGGTCGGGCGCTCCATGCGGTGACGTCGAATCTCGCACTTCGTCTGTCGGAGGAGTTCGAAGGCGACATGCTGATGTCGTTCGCAGGCGGTGCCGATGCGTTCAACGTGTCCGATCTCCTCGCCTCCGGCATGGCAACGGTCACCGTGTGCTCCGACCTGCTCAAGACTGGCGGGTACCTGCGTCTCCCTCAGTACATCGAGGAGCTGAACCTGAGCCTCGACAAGGCAGAGGCAACGAGCCTCACGGACTTCGCTGGTTCATCACTCGACCATCTCCGCGGCTACGCCACAGAGGTGCGGGAGGACTGGCGCTATCGCAACGAGTCGTTCCGCACCGACCGGTCCAAGACCGACCGCAAGCTAGGACTGTTCGACTGTATCGAGGCGCCTTGTGTGGACGAGTGCCCTGTGTCCCAGGACGTCCCGGCATACATGCGTGCCGTACGTGAGGGAAGGTTCGACGACGCGGTCGACATCACCCGAGCGGACAACCCCGTGCCCTCGATCCTCGGGCGCGTGTGCGACCATCTCTGTGAGACGACCTGCATTCGCACACATCTCGATCAGCCGCTCGCCATCCGCGACATGAAGCGTTTCATCATGTCCCATGAGACATGGCCCAGGACTCCGGACAAGGCGGTCGCCACCGGCGAGAAGGTCGCGATCATCGGTGCCGGTCCGGCTGGTATCGCTGCAGCACAGCTGCTCGCGGCTGCAGGTATCGGCGTCACGATCTTCGAAGCACATGCGTATCCGGGTGGCATGGTCGGGGGAGCGATCCCCGAGTACCGGCTTCCCCAGTCGGAGATCGACAAGGACATGGCGATCCTCGAAGAACTCGGAGTCGAGATCCGCTACAACCAGACGGCTGGGAAGGATTTCTCCCTCGATGACCTGCGCAATGACGGATTCGGCCGCGTGTTCGTTGCTGTCGGCGCCCAGCTCCCGAAGTACCTCGGTTTCGAAGGGGAGGACGCCGACGGTGTGCTCGACGCATTGTCCTTCCTGCGCAGCGTGCGAGAGAACGATCCGATCACGGTCGGGCCGCGGGTCGGGGTCATTGGAGCAGGGGACACAGCGATGGACTGTGCCCGGTCTGCTTGGCGGGTCGGGGCGACCGACGTTTCGATCATCTACCGGCGCACGATCGATCAGATGCCCGCTGACCTCGAGGAGGTCCACGCATGTCAGGAAGAGGGGATCGCGATCGAGGAGCTGGCGAATCCTGCATCCCTGCATGTTGAAGATGGCAAGCTGGCAGGGCTCGTCGCAACCCGGACCGAGTACCGGGGCGACCGTGACTCGTCGGGACGGAAGATCCCTCATGACGTACCCGACTCGGAGTTCGAGATCCCGCTCGACACGTTGATCCTCGCGATCAGTCAGCATTCGTTGCTCGACTTCTTCGGTGAAGCGAAACCCGAACTGACGTCGCGCGGATACATCGAGGTTGACCCTGAGACCTTCGAATCCTCTGTATCTGGTGTCTACGCAGGCGGCGACGTCGCAGCAGACGGACCGTCATCGATCGTGGAGGCTGCAGCGGACGGCAAGGCTGCCGCCGCAGCGATCATCGCCTCGGTCACAGGTGCAGGAGCACAAGAGCCGTTGGCGATTCCGACGACGGATGACGCCGCTGACCTGTTGATGCGCAGGGCACGGCGCGAGTATCGGGTCCCGACGAAGTTCACGCCGCTGACCGTGCGGAACAACTTCAACGAGACGGCGCTCGTGTTCACCGCAGAGGAGGCACAGGAGGAGGCAAGCCGGTGTCTTGACTGTGACACGATCTGCAGCCTGTGTGTCGGGGTGTGTCCGAACCTGGCGCTGATGACCTACACGGCTGAACCGTTCTCGGCCGATGTGCCAACGTTCCATGTGGAAGGGGACGGGCTTGTTGAGGCAGGTACGACAGCGTTCCGTGTGGACCAGCCGCATCAGATCGCTGTCCTCACCGACTTCTGCAACGAGTGCGGAAACTGTGTCACTGCCTGCCCGACGTCTGGCAAGCCCTATGAGGACAAGCCGAGGCTCTATCTCGACAAGGCCGAGTTCCATGCCCAGGCTTCGAATGCGTTCCTGGTCCTCCGTGAGGGCGGGATCGTGACGGTTCTGGGTCGTTTCGAAGGCGAGACGCATCGCCTGTCGATCAACGGGTCCATCGAGTACGTGTCGCCTTCGGTTGAAGCGTCGTTCGATGAATCGTTCGGCTTCCAGTCGGCGGTCCCGGGAGATCTTGCTGGTGTCGTGGATGAGATCTCGCTTGAAGCGGCCGCCACGATGTACGCGCTGTGGAAGGGCCTGGATGGTTCGATGCCGGAGTTGCCGGCCGCGAGCGATGGAGGCACGAGGATCGGAGTGCCCACACTCACCTAGAAGGGTTGCGAAATCGACCATCATGGGGACCATGCGAACACTCATCAGCAACGGAACAGTCGTAACGGCCGCCACGGCCACCGAAGCAGACGTCATCATCGAAGATGAGCGGGTCGCCGGTGTTGTTGATCCCGGATCCGCTGGCGGTGAGTTCGACCGAGTGATCGATGCCACGGGCCGGTACGTGATCCCGGGTGGCGTGGACATGCATACGCACATGGAGCTTCCGGTGTCCGACACATCTTCTGCGGATACCTACGCGACAGGGACGAGGGCAGCCGCCATCGGCGGCACGACCACAATCGTTGACTACGCAGGGCAGACGCGCGGTTCAACGCTCAAGGCGGGTTTGGCCGAGTGGATGGAGCGGGCCGAGGGGGAGTCGTACATCGACTACGGGTTCCACATGATGGTGACCGATGTGCACGACGGCACGCTCGCGGAGTTCGCTGAGATGATGCACGAGGGAGTCACCACCTTCAAGCTGTTCACTGCATACCCGGGTGTCAACCTGTCGGACGATCGGCAGATCCTCGAAGCGATGCAGGTCGCGGCGTCGGTCGGTGCCACGATCATGATGCACGCGGAGAACGGCATCGCCATCGACGCCCTCCGTGATCAGGCGGTTGAACGCGGCGAGACCGATCCGATCCATCACCTCCTCACCCGCCCGGCATCGATGGAATCCGAAGCTGTGCACAGGGTCGCTGCCTTGGCCGAGATCGCTGACTGTCCACTGGTCATCGTGCATATCTCCTCCCAGGAGGCGTTCGCTGAGGCAGTTGTGGCCCGCGACCGGGGGCTGCCCGTGTTCGCCGAAACCTGCCCGCAGTACCTGTGGTTGGCTCAAGAGGATCTGCCAGAGGGCTTCGAGGCGGCCAAGTTCGTGTGCTCCCCGCCGCTGCGTCGTCGTTCCGAGGGCCACCACGCCGCCCTCTGGTCCGGTATCGGGAGTGGGCGCATGGATGCTGTTGCGACGGATCACTGTCCGTTCACATGGGAGCAGAAGGAAGCCGGCCGGGGGGATTTCCGCAAGATCCCGAATGGTCTCGGAGTCGTCGAGCATCGCATGGATCTTGTGTACCAGGGCGTGCTCGAGGGTTGGATCCCGCTGACGCGTTGGATCGAGGTGACGTCCGAGACCCCGGCGAAACTGTCGGGTATCTACCCGAGGAAGGGAACGATCGCTCCGGGGTCCGATGCCGACATCGTCATCTACGACCCGGCAGCGCCCCACACCCTTTCCGCTGAGACGCATCACATGAACCTCGACTACTCGGTTTTCGAGGGCGCCGAGATCGGTGGTCGAGTTGAGAGCGTGTTGTCACGCGGCAAACTGATCGTGGATCACGGCGAGTTCATCGGGGATCCCGGCCACGGCCAGTACCTCCACCGCGGCACGAACGCCCTCCTCCCCGAAAAGACCTCCTAGCCCACCTCTCCAAGAAGCGCCTGTCGCGTTCTTCTTTGTCTCTCCCCTGGCGGGAGAGACAGCAAGGAGCGAAGCGACGAAGCAGAGAGGGGGGTGAGCCAGCATCAGAAGTCGGTTGATACTGCTGTGGTTGCCCCCTCTCTGACCCTCGCTGCGCTCGGGCCATCTCTCCCGCGGAGGGGAGAGACGAAGAAGAAGAGACCTGCCGCGCAATCGCGCGAGACTCGGGAGAAGCGAGCACTCGCGCAAGATCGCTCCGTAGGGTGATCGCATTCGGAGACCTCGCGGCGATTCTGTCTGATAGGATGAATCTCAAGCAGTCGATGGGCTTTAGGTCTGCTTTTTTCGGGGATGGCGGGGTTCAACGGCTCGAACAGAGATAGGGGTGGAGTTCGTATGGGCGAGGTTCCAGACGAGTCACGCATTGCCTCTGTCTCAGACGGGAGTGAGGAATGCGAAGGGGAATTGGATATGACGCGGGACTGTTCCGGTCAACGCGTAGGTCGGGAAGGTGGCTGCTGCTGGTGGCGTTGGTCACCGGACTGGCACTGATACCTGCCGGGGGTGCTTCGGCAACGACGAACTGCAGTTTCACGATTGCGGGAACAACCATGACGCTGGACGGCAACTGCACAACGGATTCGACGATTGTTGTCCCGGACGGGTACACACTTGATGGCGCGGGGTACACGATTACTGCCGTCGATCCGTCCGGTGGGCACTTCGTCGGCGCGGTGGTCGCCAATGGTGGCATCGTTGCGCACGTGACAGACGTCACTGTGGCGGCCTCCGGTTTGGTCAACATTTGCGATAGCGGGGCCAATCGGCTCCGAGGAATCATGTTCGATAGTGCATCCGGATCGATCACCAAGACGACGGTGACTGGAATCAACCAGGGACCGAGCGGTTGTCAGGAGGGCAATGCGATCGAGGTGCGTAACGCACCGTACGACGGAACCCATCCCGCACCGCTGAGCGTGCTCGTGAAGGGGAACGACATCTCCGCCTATCAGAAAACAGGCATCGTCGCCAATGGAGACGTCGACGTCACTATCGCGAACAACGTCGTGGGTGCAAGCGCCACGCAAGCGAACCTAGCTGCCAACAGCATCCAGATGGGCTTCGGGGCCATGGGAACGGTGACGCACAATGTTGTGTACGGCAACCAGTGGCTCGGTGTGAGCGACTGGGCAGCCACGGCGATTCTTGTCTATGCGGCAGACGGAATCACGATCAGTCAGAACCGGATCGCCGGCAATTCTGAGATCGGGATCTATTTCTATGCTGACGACGGGACCATCGACAACAACAAGGTCTTCGACAAGGGCGTGGACTCTGCGACGCACGACTACGACATCGGAATCGGGAACTACGGAGATGGAAACATTTTCACCAACAACAAGGTGAACGGTTTCGATGACGCCTATGTCGGCGTTGACGACATCGGGACCAACAAGGAGATCGGTCAGCCAAGCGCCTAGCCGTGCCAAAGCGATAAGTCAGATGGGGCGGCCTTCGGGTCGCCCCATCTACGCTGCTTCTGAGGAGAACATGGCCACGGCCAATACCGCCGCCGAGGCAGCACTCCTTCCTCCCCGAGAAAGCCTCGCGTCGAACGCCGAACGACAGACGCTTGACGCCGAACGCCGAACGACAGACGATGAACGATCGACGATGAACGATGATCGCTCAGCGGATGAGGGGGATAGGGACCACGCGGTCTACACGGGGGTGAGTGGTGAGGATCGAGATGAGTTCAGCGGCCGTGTCGCGTTCCTCCCAGGTCAGCTTCGTCAGGGCCATGACAACACGGGCGTTGACTGGGATGCCCTTGAGGCCGCCTTCGGGGTGGAGGAGGACTCTGGCGGCACCTTCGACGGTGAGTACGGCGTCTGGCCGGGATCCGGCGAGGCGAGCCACGAGTTCGGGTCTGTGTGCGACGTCGGAGATCGGCTGGCCGAGGGCATCGAGCGCAGCAACAACAACGACCATCGTCGACGTCGAAGGGATCACCGGTTCATGTTCCTCGGGTGCCTTGATCAGCAGTGACCGTGCGCCGTCTGCTTCGACGATGATGTAGTCGGCAGTTGTCTCGGCGAAGAGGCGATCGACCGCCTCCGGTGTCGGCCCTGTGACCTTCTCCGGAATGTGCTCGGCGGCGACAAAGAGGGCCTGACCGGCGACAAGGGCAGCTTCGACGTCTGAAGAGCCATCGGTCCACAGTGCCGGCTCACCTGCCTGCTCCACTGCCAGCTTCGTCGTGGTTGTGACGATGACACGGTGCTGTTCGGCAGCAAGTTCCCGACCGAGTGTGAACATCGTCGTGGACTTGCCGCCTGCGCCGACGATCGAGACCAACTCTCGCTGCCCCAAGCCGAATCGTTCATGCAGAGGTGCTGTCATCGGTCGATGCCGCCCATCCAGACAAGGATGGCCTCGAGCACGGCACCACCGATCGACAGTGCTTTGTCCGAGATCTGGCCGATGGCATCCGGATCGAATCGAGGGTCCACGTCGCCGATCTTCAGGCCGACCGTCACCGCGCCAGGGGTGATCAGTCCGCGTACCGTGCCCCCGATCTTGGCCACGACGGGTACGTCATCGATCGCTCCAAGTGTCTGTCCAGCGTCCACGGAATCACCAAACGAGACATCCCAGGTGAGTACACCGTCCAGCATCGCCCTGAGGACACGAGCAGCGGATTCTCCGCCGATCTCCCCGGGGGTGGCGGTGTCGGGCAGGGCGGGACCGTTCCAGATCACACGTCCAAGCGTGTGCCCTCGCATGGTTTCGATCACAGCGTCACAGTCGATACCGGCGATGAAACCGGGGCCGAGGCCGACGACGAAAGGAGCCTGGCTGATCGTCGTGTCCAGCGACTTCTTGGCGATCCTCGCATCGACAACAACTGAGGGTGGCGATGGGAACGATGGGATGTCCCTGGAAACCAGCACAGGCACAGCGCCTCGCTGTGTCACGGCCAACGCTTCATCGGTTGACGCGACGAGAACACCCTCGATTCCGTCGATGTCGACTCGACCTTCGAGCACGGCGGACGAGAAGGCGACCGTTCGGCGCACAGTCAATGGACGCTCGAGTTCGAGCACGACCACGGGAAACCCGACACGTCGTAGGCGCCAAATGACGCCGGACCCGAGGTCGCCGCCACCGCGGACGACAACAAGATGGTCGGAGAATTCGGTCATGTAGCCG
>JBDLJV010000014.1:0-22734 GCA_039714175.1 Actinomycetota bacterium | reverse complement strand
TCCCCGATGCGCGCCCACATCGAGAACTCATGGACGACATGGAGCAGAACGCGTATGCCTACGTCAAGACGGGGGAGTGCTCGGCGTACGCATCCGTGGCTCTTGTGTGCGGCGTCAACTACCTCGACGACGCCATAGCGCTGTACGAAGAACTCCACGGCAGGACGCCTTCGTGACGTCCTCGATCAGCAGAGGTCTGTAGACGTCTGACGTTCTACTATCCGACGTATGGGAAGTCTTGGGTTTGGCGAGATCTTGGTCATAGCGCTCGTAGCACTGATCGTCTTCGGCCCGGAGCGTCTGCCGGACATCTCGCGGAAGGCCGGTGAGATGCTTGCAAAAGCACGCGAGATGTCTCGCGCGTTCAAGGACACGGTCGATGCGGAGTACGGTGATGTCACTGCACCTCTCAAGGATCTGAAGGATGATTACGACGCGATGGTTGATGATGTGAAGGCTGTCTCGTCCTCCCTCACAGGAGTGTCGATAGAAGTACCGGACGTCGTCCTGATAGATAACTCATCGGCCAAGGATGCGTTGGCTGAGCCTGATGGCGCCGCTACAGGCGATGTACCCGGTGACGAGGGGGGAGAGCATTGACCTCTTCGACGATGCCGTTGACGAGTCACCTGGTTGAACTGCGATCTCGTCTGGTCAAGGTCGCTGCCGCAGTCGCAGTGGGAACTCTTGTTGCCTTCTTCTTCAACGAGGCGATTCTCGATCTACTCGCGAGGCCGTACCAGGTCGCAGTACCGGATGGTCAACTGGCCTTCTTCCGACCGACCGAAGCCTTCTCGACTGTCATGCGCCTCAGCTTGTTCGGAGGCGCCATCCTTGCTTCTCCGGTGATTCTGTATCAGATGTGGCGATTTGTGATGCCAGCGTTGAACAAGAACGAGAAGCGATGGGCGTATCCGATCACAGCGGTCTTCGTCGTGTTGTTCCTAAGCGGCGTCGTGGTCGGTTACATCGCGCTGGATCGTGGCCTCGCTTTTCTGTTGGAATTCGGTGGTGACGCCCTTGCCCCGATCATCGGTGCCGACTTCTATTTGAAGTTCGCTACACGGTTCATCCTCGCCTTCGGCTTGGCGTTCGAATTCCCCATCTTCCTCTTCGCCGCCGGGGCCGTGGGCATCGTGACAAGTGCGAAGTTGAGGAGCAATCGACGGTGGGCGGTGCTCATCATCCTGATCGCAGCAGCCATCATCACTCCATCGGGCGACCCGATGACGTTGATGCTTCTCTCGGTGCCCCTCTACCTCTTGTACGAACTGACGATCCTCGCAATCAGGTTCATCCTCAAGCGCTGATGGCGCTGAACGTGTGTCCACCTGGACCTCGGAGCGTAAGCCGCTGATCAGTCCTCGCGACTCGATCCTGCCCAGATATTGATGCCGCCATCGAGGGCATGGGAGTCAATGGCATTCAGCTCGTCCGTCGTGAAACGCAAGCTGTCAAGAGCGCCGAGACTGTCCTCGATCTGTGACCATCGGCTCGCCCCGATCAGGGCAGTGGATACCCTCGGGTCTCGCAACACCCACGCGATCGCCATCTGGGCGAGCGTCTGGCCCCGATTCGACGCGATGTCGTTGAGCGCTCGGATCCTGGCAAGATTCTCCGAGGTCAGGAAGCTTGCCTTCAGAGACACGTCATTGGACGCTCTGGATGTTGGCGGCGTACCGTCGAGATACTTGTTCGTCAGCATGCCTTGAGCGAGTGGCGAGAACGCTATGACGCCGATCCCGAGGTCACCGGCGACATCGAGTAGTTCCTCTTCTATCCATCGGTTCAACATCGAGTACGACGGCTGGTGGACGACGCACGGCGTGCCGGCCTCATGCAAGATGCGAGCAGCCTCTCTCGTCCTGGCGGGTCCGTATGAAGAGATACCGACATAGAGAGCTTTGCCTTGGTGCACAGCCGTGGTCAGAGCTCCCATCGTCTCTTCCAGGGGTGTTGAGGGGTCGGGCCGATGTGAGTAGAAGATGTCCACGTAGTCCACGCCGAGCCGAGTGAGGCTCTGGTCGAGGCTCGCCAACATGACCTTGCGCCCACCGCCGCGCTCGCCGTGGGGGCCGCCCCACATTCGGTGTCCTGCCTTCGTCGACACGATCAACTCGTCGCGGTACGCGGCGAGATCGCTGGCAAGAACCCGGCCCAGTGTTGTCTCGGCTGCGCCGAATCCGGGTCCGTAGTTGTTCGCTAGATCGAAGTGTGTGATGCCGCGGTCGAAGGATGCCAGCAGCATGTCGCGGGCGGTGTCGATCGGTGCGTCACTGCCGAAGTTCTGCCATAGGCCGAGGGCAATCTTCGGGATATCCAATCCGCTGTTCCCGCATCGTCCATGCGGCATTCGGTCGTATCGATCCTCGTTGGCTCGGTACATCAAGCTTCTCCGATCGGTGTGCATCGACTCCCGTCAGTATCGCTGATGTTGGACTCCTGGGTCGAGGCATCGACCGTTGGGTGTCGGGTGTCGCAGCTTCAATTGCGTTTCGGTGGAGTTGCAGACTGCAAGCGTGAGCGATTACAGTGCGATCAGAGAGTATGTTCACTCATGAACATATGTGCAGAGATCGGTACAGGGCCGATTTTGAGGAGGAGTAGCTCAGGCAGCGTCATTGGAATGCCCCATCGCAAGCTGATCAGACGGGAGACTGTTATGTCCAAGCAGAATAGGACCGACCAAGAGACCCTCGGGGAGAAGACCGAACGCGAGTTCATGGTCAGCCGGCGCGGCGTGATCAAGGGCGGAGCAGGACTGGGGCTGGCCGGCATACTCGCCGCTTGTGGCGTGAGTGACGAAGGCGACGCTGACGGCGGAGACGGAGAGGTTGCCGAGGACTCGCCGCTCAAGGGCAGCAACGAGACGAATATGCAGGGAAAGACGGTCCCGATGGGACTGGCTGCCATTGCTGGATGGCCCCCGAGCCAGATTCCGATCGATCTCTACCCAGAGTTTGCGGCGTTCGCCAAGGAGAACTACGGCTACGACACCTCCGTCACGAAGACAGAGGCGCCGTTCGCCGAGTTGTTCCAGAAGGTGGCCCCTTCGTTGGCAGCGGGTGAGCAGGAGTACAACCTGATCATCTCAGACAGCCAATGGCTCGGCGCCCTTTCAGAGCCGGGCTGGATCGTCCGCGCCGACACAATCATCGACGCCAACCCGGAGCTGGACATACCTGTGTACAGCTCCCTCGTGCGCGAAACGTATCAGATCTACCCCGACGGTTCGGACCAGAGGTGGGGATTCCCCCAGATGCCCGACACGCAGGGGATCTTCATGCGCCTGGACTGGCTGCAGGATCCTGCAGAACAGGAGGCCTTTGAGGCGAAGTACGGATGGAAGATGCCGACCACGTACGATGAGGTCGCTCCTCTCTCCATGGTTCAGTACGAAGATCTCTTCGAGCACTTCACGCGACCAGATGAGGGCATCTACGGCGTTGCTATGCAGTACGCCAAGGAGTACGACTTCTTCTCATGCGCGTACCATCCGTATGCGTATGCAACGGGAGACATCTGGAACCCGGCAACCGGCGAGATGGTCGGTGTCCTGAACACGCCTGAGCACGCTACAGCTCTCGAGTACTTCGTGGGTCTCCAGAAGTACCAACCGCCTGGAGCGGAAGCCTTTGGTATCGGTTCCATGATCGACCTGTTCAACGGCGGACAGGTGTTCTCTGCACTGCAGTGGAACGCGGTCGGCCTGTTCATGGAGGGGAACGAGGGCGAACTCGCCGGAAAGGTCCTGGTCGGTCCACACCCGAAGTTCACGTTCGCGGACGGTTCGCTGGATGTGATCGGTGCAATGGGTGGTCAGCCGTGGGTCGTCAACTCGTTCAACGACGACGATCACATGCGAGTCGCCGTGGACTTCCTGAAGTGGTGGTACACCGATGAAACCCAGACGAAGTTCATCGAGGCTGGTGGCCTTCCCTGGTCAGCCGAGGGTGTCAACGCTCCGGGCTTCGAGGAGAGTTCGGCATATGCCCGCTCCTTCAAGGAGATGCTTGCTGAGGGCAAGTCCCGCGACTTCTGGCATTTGCCGGAGTACGCGGAGCTTCTTGCCATCCAGCAGGAGGCTTACAACGGCTACGCCGCCGGCCAGTTCACCGATCCCAAGAGGGTCTTGGACTACATCGCTGTCAAGCAACAGGAGCTGCTCATCGAGAATGGTAGATGTGAGGTTCCGATTCCTGATGACTTGAAGGACATCACACTCGGATAGCACGGTGTCAGCGTGGGCCGAATCTCCATCGTGGGGTTCGGCCCACGCCACCGATTACGATGCAGGGATGCCCCAGATGAGACACCACGTTGGTAGGCCAGGCGTTCGTCTGGTGTGTGCGTCGTGACGACAGCTGCAACGACCCACGGCGTCGAGCGTTCGCGCTCGATGGGCGTGGGCCTTCTCATCCCCGTTCTGACGTTCTTCCTGGTCCTGAACGTCATACCGACCTTCTGGCTGATCGGTCTCGGTTTCTACAAGTACACGCTCGGGCGCGGAGATCCGAAGTTCATCGGTCTCGACAACTTCCTCGACATCGTCAACAGTCCGGAGTTGTGGGGTGCGTTCAATCGAACGCTCCGGTTCATGCTTGTGTCGGTTGGATTCGAGGTCATCGTCGGTGTAGCTCTCGGGTTCCTGTTCTGGGGCAGCGCTCGGATGCCAGGTCGACGCCTCGCCCTCACCCTGCTGTTCACGCCCATGGTCATGGCGCCAGTGGCCAGCGGTCTCTTCTGGAGACTCATTTATGAGCCGACATTCGGCGTGATCAACGCTGTGATTGACTTCTTCGGTGGTGAGAAGATCGATTTCCTGACCAACATCGACTGGGCGTTCGCCGCGGTGATCTTCGTCGACGTGTGGATGTGGACGCCTTTCATGATCATGATGACCCTGGCTGCTCTGGGATCGGTCCCTTCGGCGGAGCTGGAGGCGGCAGAGGTTGATCGACTCTCGTTCTGGTACCGGCTCCGTCACGTGATCCTTCCGCACGCGAAATTCATCCTCATGCTCGGCGTTCTCCTCCGTACGATCGATGCGTTCAAGACCACCGATCTCGTGTGGACGATGACCGGAGGTGGTCCGGGCAACAAGACTGAGTTCATCGGGCTTGCTCTGTACCGGCAGGCTTTCAACAGTCTCGATCTCGGGCGATCGTCCGCCGTGTCACTCGTGCTGTTGATCATCGCCATCGCGTTCACGTCCATCTACTTGTACGTTCTCAACTGGAGCAAGAGGCGTTGATGACTGCCGCAGCCAGACGAAACGGGCGATCACGAAGCTTTGGTTACTACCTGATCCTGTGGGCCGTTGCGATCGGATTCTTCCTGCCTGTGTTGTGGATCGCCATGACCGCGTTCAAGTCACCTCCTGAGATCCTCGTGGTGCCACCGAAGGTGTTCTTCACACCTGTGCTGGAGAACATCAAGCGGGTTCTTGCAGATCCGGCGACTGTGCCGTATGCCATCAACAGCCTCTGGCTTGCTGTGGGGTCCGTTGTCGTCGCCGTGGCGATCTCATTTCCCGCTGCATATGCCTTCTCGCGATGGAAATTCCCGTTCACGGACTTCCTCATGTTCCTTCTCCTGTCGACTCGCATGATCCCTGCGGCCGCTGCAGTTATTCCTGTGTTCCAGATGTTCAACGCGTTCGGTCTTCGGGGGCGATTCGGGATGTTCATCCTCTACACAAGCTTCAGCATTCCATTCTCCGTGTGGATTCTGAAGGGATTCATCGATGGTGTTTCGGAGCGGTTCGACGAGACCGCGATCGTCAGCGGGGCGGGTCGCCTGCATGTGATGACGAGGGTGGTGCTGCCGCAGGTGAAGCCGGGGCTCATCGCAGCGTTCATCTTCAATCTCATCTTCGCTTGGAACGAGTACATCTTCAATTTCGTCCTCGGCAACGCCGAAACGCAGAACATTCCGTTCGGTCTGTCGGTGAATCTGCTCAGTGCCGGCGGCAACGTGGACTGGGGATTCGTCGCGGCGATGTCGAGCATGTATGTGGTCGTTCCCATGCTCGTGATCTTCTTCTTCCAGAAGCATCTTCTGGTCGGAATGACGTTCGGGACCGTGCGAGGTGACGTATGAATGGGGACCGGTTCACACAGCGGGTTCAGCTCTGGTGGATCTTCATCCTGGGGATGATGTTCATTGGCATCGGTCAGGCGTTCAATTTCTCGATCTACCAGATCTCGATTGTCGTGATGATCCTGGTCGGGCTGAGCCAGATCGCTGTGGGCAACGTGCCACCGGATGCCCCGCGAAGGCGGTTCTTCCGTTTCCTGGGCATCTTCGCCGTCGTGATCGTGATCATGTTTGCCATCTCCATCGTTTCGATTCCCTACCTCGTCAACCTGGGGAGGTAGGCGGTCGTGGCCCTCGTCGAGTTCTCATCGCTCTCCAAGTCGTTCGGCAAGAACGTAGTTCTCGACTCCCTCGACTACTCCGTTGCCGAGGGAGAGTTCGCCGTGTTGTTCGGCCAGTCTGCGTCGGGAAAATCGATACTACTGCGCACCCTCCTCGGCTTGGAGACACCCGATGGCGGGACCATACTTCTCAGGGGGTCGGATACATCGGACACGAAACCGGGCAATCGAAAGATCGGGTACGTTCCCCAATCCTTCGCACTGTTCCCTGACAAGTCGGTTCACGACAACATCGCGTATCCGCTGACGGTCGCCAGGGAGTCTGCCGACGTCATCAACGAAGCGGTCGAACGAGTCGCAGGCCTGCTCGACATCTCCGAACTGGTGGATCGAACGCCTGATCAGCTCAGCGGCGGTCAGAAGCAACGGGTTGCGATTGCCAGGGGGCTTGCCCTGGATACAGATCTGTATGTGCTCGATGACCCGCTGGTCGGCCTGGACTTCAAGCTCCGTGAGAAGCTGATCGACGATCTGCGCGAGACCCGAGAGGCCCTCGGCGTAACCTTCCTATACGCGACCTCCGACCCGACCGAGGCTCTGGCGTTGGCAACGACCGTCGCTGTGCTTTCGGATGGGGACGTTCGCGAAACCGGATCGCCGGGCGAGGTATATCGATCGCCGCAGCACGTCTCATCGATGGCGTCGTTGTGCTTCCCTCCGTGCAACATGCTACCGGCGACGATCGATGACGACAGGATCGTTACCCCTTGGGGGAGTGTCACTGCTTCGCTCAACGGCGTCAGCGATGATGCGGTGGAATCCGTCGCGCTCGCCAGACCGGAGCACATAGAGATCCTTTCGAACTCGAACGGAAGAGCCATTCAAGGCGACGCTACCGTCATGCTTCGAGAGGATCTTGGAGCGGAGGAGATCGTCTATCTCGAATCTGACGGCCATCATTTCACCGCGGTGGTGCGTGCTGACGCTGCAGATTTGGAGTCGCTCACACTGGGGGCAACCGTCCGATTCGGAATCCCGGCAGAATCGATCGTCCTGTTCTCTGGTGGGCACCGATCAGGTCAGGGCAGCGCATGACCGTGACTGGAGGTTCTCATGGCTGATATTCGATTGGAAGGCCTCCACAAGGAGTTTGACGAAGGTTCGGTCGTGGCAGTGCGCGACCTGAATCTGACTTTCAAGGACGGCACCACGACCTGTTTGCTCGGGCCATCCGGATGTGGGAAGACGACGCTGATGCGGATCATCGCGGGTCTTGAGCATCCCTCCAGGGGTCAAGTGTTCTTCGACGATGTGGATGTGACCGATCTCAAGACAAGGGATCGGGACATCGGCATGGTGTTCCAGTATCCCGTCGTGTACCGGGGAGCATCGGTTCGTGAGAACATCGCACTTCCGCTCCGCGGGGAGGATCTCTCCCAGGCTGAGAAGGATGCCCGTGTCGATGAGCTCCTTGCACTCATCGATTTGGAGGATGCGGCTGATCTCGAGGTGACGAGCCTTGACTCGGGTACACGCCAGAAGGTTGCTGTTGCGCGGGCAGTATCTCGCCACGCGCCAATCATCCTGTTCGATGAGCCGATCACGAATGTCGATCCGGACATGAAGCTTCAGATGAAGCGGACGCTTCGGGCATTATTCACACGTCTGAACCAGACGATCATCTATGTCACCCACGATCAAACGGAAGCAATGACGTTGGCCGATGAGATTGCACTCATGAGTGACGGGGCGATCGACCAGATGGCTCCCCCACGGGAGCTCTACAACGACTCCGCGACTCGATTCAGCGGTTGGTTCTTGGGGAATCCCGGCATGGTATTCGTGTCGGTCGATGAGAATCGCGAGGTTGCTCAGGCACTCGTCGGGCACGTGTTACCGGAGGCGACGGCGACCATCGGATTCCGTCCCGAGCATGTCCGGGTGACCAGCGATCGGACTGGAACTGGCGTAGGGGCTACGGTCAAACATGCTGCTGTTGTCACAGGTGGGCAGGTGCTCACAAGCCTTGAGACCGGGAGCCTCGTCGTCAAGGCCAAGCTGCCGTGGGACGCGCTCTCGAGCGTGCGTCCTGGAGGCGAAGTCAAATGGTCGGTGGACGTGTCCAGAATCCGCTTGTTCGACGAGAATGACCGGGCAGTTCCGTTCTCCCCTGCAGAGAATTGAACAGCTCGTACGCGGAAGGCTTGAGGGATGTCATGTCCCTTTCCGCTGCAGTCGTTCGAATTGAAACCAGCCACCTCGTGTCCTCGAGCTCGATGGTCAGCCGTGCAGTCCTCACCGACGATTGGCGCGGTGTCGTGGTCGAGACGCAGAAGGGTCCGTGGCTCGCAGCGACGTCTGATGCACTTGCACCTGATCCCGATGGCTTGATCGCTCGTGGAGTCGACAAGGGTGGCCCTCCGCGTGAATACGCGGCCATCAAACTGGTCAAGGTGACCATCCGCTGGGGTGGGAAAGGCATGGCGCAAGTCGTGAATCCCGTGGTTCTCCGGCACCCGGAAGGCGCCCCCGTGGCTGTGCTGCCGCTCTCGGGGGTGTCGGCGCTCGACTCCCAAACCGAATCGGGTGTCACCGCCATCCCATTGTCATCGAATGACGTGGACTCGCACGGTGTACCGGACGAAGGAGACGAATTCGATGTCCTCACATTGCTGAGAGCCGAAGACGGCTCGTACTGGCCGGTCGTGCGCAGGGCGTTCCGGGCATCTCCATCGGATATCGACTTTCTCGGGCATCGGGGAGCGATTGCGCTCGATGTGGACCTTTGCGCCAGTGACGCTGGGTTGCCTGTTGTTTCACGAACACGCGGAGTGTCGGGATTTGATGGCCTGGTGCAGCCTGTCAGCAGCGGTGTAGCGGTACTGCTCCCGCGCGACTTGATTGCCGAAACCATCGCGAGTGCCGCGACATAGAGCAGCACTCGGGATCAGCGGACATTCTTCGATCGGATTCAGCTCCGATAGGACTCCCGACCGATGCCTTGGACCGGGATCTCCTGATCGGCGAGCACCTCGTTTTGGAGCGAGTACATGGCGGCTGCTGCCCGATCGATGTGGCGCGTGAACGCGATCGATCCGGCAAGGATCGGTTCGAGGAGTTCTCGGTCCTGGACCCGCGCAGCCGGATACTCGTGTTCGACGATCAGAGGAGTTGTCGCAACGTCGAACTCCAACAGCTCCCGTGCTGCGAGCTGATGATCCAGCCAGTCAACGGTGCGATTCTGGAGATACGCGAGCGGGTCGTGCTTGGCGGTCCCCGGCAGTTCGTGCTCGGCAATCACCGTCTGCTTGAGCCATGCGTTGGCCAAATCTGCTGGGTTGCCGGAGACTTCCCCATCGATCCAATCACCTCGCTGAACCGTCTGACCTCCATAGCCCCAACCTGAGATTCCCTTCGAGTCGATGACCTGACCCTTGACATGCATGCCGCCGATCAAGAACGGGTAACCCTCATCCCTGAGGTACTGGAACATAGACCGAGTGTCCTGGCCCATGAGGATGGAGTGCGATGGGTCATAGTGGATGCGGAACTGGTCGCCCACGCCGTGCTTTTCAGCGATCTTGTGCAGGGCTATCCACATTGCAGGCGTGTAGCCGATGTTGTTGTGGAAGCTGTCTCCCGGAGTCCAACCCGGCATCGGGCATTGTTCAACCCGGTACTCGAGTCCCCGCACCTTGGCTTCGTTCAGGAGAGGAATGAAGCTCTCCTCGAAATCGACGAGATTCTGATCCATTGTCAGGCCTTGATTGCGTCCTACGAATCCGCACACTGCAGGCACCCCGAGCAGGACAGCGGTGTCCATGACTCGGAGCATGAACTCATGCTTCGTCGCGCGCACGGCAGGGTCCTGATGGAGCATGTCATCGAAGTACGCGATGTCTGCGATCGTTACTCCACTTGACGTCACAGCGGTCTGGACTCGTTCCGCCCTGATCTCGTTGAACGGCTCTCGAAGATCGAGCGTGTTGGCTACGGGATCCAGCATCGCCTCTGCGGGGACGTCGGCGAGCGACGGATGGACTGCCGCCGATAGCTCGATGCACTCGACGCCGAGTGTCGAAGCGAAGTCGAGCCATTCTTCGATGGCAAGGTCAGGGTCGGGGTCTCGTTTCTCACGCGGCGTGAGCTCCTGGAGCGCCGCGGTCAGGACACCTATCGGCATATACGTGGGATCGAAGGCGGCGGAGTCTGTCATACGGTCAAGCTCCTTCCGAGCTGGATTGGAGAACAGCGACGGGCGAGTGCTCGCGTGCCGAGTCGATGGCGGCTTGGAGAACCCGTTGAGTCTGAAGAGCGTCAGCAAAGTCCGGGAGAGGTACAAGGGGGGTACCGCCTGCAATCGCTGTGAGGATGTCATGCGCCTGGTTGACGAACGAATGCTCATATCCGAGACCATGGCTGTCCGGCCACCACGCATCGGCGTATGGATGGCCGTGTCCGCCACGTGTCACGTCAATCGTGGTCCAACCTTGTGTCGCGCCGTCATCGTCGATCTCGTAGTAGCCGAGTTCGTTCATACGCTCGAAGTCGAATCGCAGCGCACCTCGCTCCCCGTGGATCTCGAACCGGTTGGCGTTGTGATAACCGGTCGCCAGTCGTGTCGCCTCGAAACTGGCCAGTCCTCCGCCACTCATGCGGGCGAGGAACATGACCGCGTCATCAACGGTGCTTCGGCCCATCTCTGTTGCTGTGGCAGCACCGGATCCGGCAATCGCTCCGCCTGCGGCACCCTCGATCAGCGTGCGCTCCTCGATGAAGGTGTGCTCGATCGATCCCTCGACGGAGACGATCTCCTCTCCGGTGACAAACCGGACCGCATCGATGATGTGTGCGTTCAGGTCTCCGTGGGCTCCGGAACCAGCGATGTCGCCCTGAAACCGCCAGAGGAGCGGCGTATCGGGTCCACCCCAGCTCTGGAGGTATGCGGCTCTGACGTGGTAGATCCTCCCGAGCGCTCCGGAGGCGACCATCCGATGGGCGAGTGCAACAGCAGGGACTCGTCGGTAGTTGTACCACACGAATGTGCGGCCGGGTGCCGTCGAAGCAGCGTCAGCCATGGCCTCAGCATCTGTGAGGGTGCCAGCCAATGGCTTCTCGCAGGCGACGTGCTTGCCAGACTCGAGGGCGGCAATGGCGGCTTCTGCGTGAACGTTGTTGGGAGTAGCGATGTCCACGAGATCGACGGCATCGGAAGTAACAGCGCTCATCCAATCAGTCGTGGAATACTGCCAACCCCATGTCTCGGCGAACGTCGCGAGCTCGTCTGGGTCGCGAGCGACGACGGTATGGAGCGACACGGACGGTTGCTGTGGGAAGAACCGACCCACTTGTGACCATGCATTCGAGTGGGCCCTACCCATGAACTTTGAGCCGAGCAGGGTCAGATTGATGCGGTCAGCCATGGCTTCTCCCTTGTTAGTTGCGGTCCCCCGATGTCGTCTGCTCGTACTGCTCGACCAGCTCCACATTCGCGTGGGAGTGTGAAGCCGGGTCGAACTCGTAGTTGAGCCACTCGTTGGCGAGGCGTCTGGCCAGTTCGAGTCCAATGACGCGCTTCCCCATGGTCAGGACCTGACAGTTGTTCGACAGGACTGAGCGCTCGACGCTGTAGCTGTCGTGTGCAACCGTTGCCCAGACGCCGTCCACCTGGTTGGCGCTGATCGCCATGCCGATGCCCGTGCCGCACACGAGCAGTCCACGGTCGACCTCGCCGGCGGCAACCAGCTCGGCGACGCGGTGCCCGACGGTGGGGTAGCGGTCGGGATCGTCGTCCGAGACGTTGACACCGACGTCCACGACCTCGATGACACGATCGTCATCTTCGAGATCGTGCTTCAGTTGGTCTTTGTATGGCAGGCCAACAGTGTCGGCGCCCACGGCGATTCGCCATCGTCGGTCGGTCATCGCTCGATCACCTCTGTATGCCGGTTCGGTGGTGTTTCCTGCCCGAGATTACTCGCCCGCCGCGATCCGAGCGAGTCGGAGGAATCCGTCGGCAGACCACGCCGCGCGTCCGACGAACAAGCCGTCGATCTCGGCCTGTGAAAGCAGTTTCGACGCGCTCTGCTCGTCGACGCTTCCACCGTAGAGGATGGGGATTCCGGCTCCGGACACGGGATCGATGTCCATCAGCATCAGGCGAATGGCGTCGTGCATCTCTGATGCCTGGGGCGGTGACGCAGCCTGGCTTCCTTCGCCGATGGCCCAGACCGGCTCGTAGGCGATCATGATCGACGCGAGGTCCTCAGACCCCAAGCCGGTGACGGCGATCTCGATCTGTCGACGAACAAAGGCGACAGCGGTGCCGGCATCGCGTTGTTCCGCGGGTTCTCCAACGCATATGAGCGGTGTGAGGCCGCTTCGGAGAGCTCCGACCGCCCGCTCCCGTACTGTCTCGTTGGTTTCTCCGAACATGGCCCGGCGTTCGGCGTGTCCGATGGAGACGAGCGTCGCTCCGATCTCGGTCAGCATCGGGGCTGATACCTCGCCCGTGAAAGCACCCTCGTCGGCCCAGTGGACGTTCTGGGCGCCAACCTGTACGCCAGCCGGAGACAAGATTCTCGCGACGGGTTCGATCAAGGGATACGCAGGAAGAACGAATGTGTTGATCTCGTCAGCGAATCCCGGCGCTTCACCTGCGACGATCTTGGCGTATTCGATCGCCTGTGCACGGGTCTTCGTCATCTTCCAGCCGGTTCCGAGCCAGGGGCGGGATCGGCGGTCGGGCATGCGGTCCTCTCTGGTTGTTCGGTGCGCGTTTCGATTCGGGAGCTCAGATCCCACCGAGTATCATACGCGGCGATCTGGCTGGCTCGATTGATCCCTTGGAGGCACTCGATGACGTACGTTCACAACGATCCTGCAAGCTTCCAGGAGGAGATGCTCGAAGGCTTCCTCGCTGCGTACGATCGGTACGTTGAGCGGGTTCCTGATGCGTCCGGCGTGATGCGGCGCGGCGGTCCGGTCCCGGGTCATGTCAGTGTCATCATTGGCGGGGGGAGCGGCCATTACCCGGCCTTCGCCGGTGTCGTCGGTGTCGGTCTCGCCCACGGTGCGGTGGTCGGGGACATCTTCACATCACCGTCGACGGAGCAGGCGTATCGCGTCGGGAAGGCGCTCGATGGCGGGGCGGGGATCCTGTTCAGCTTCGGGAACTATGCCGGTGACGTGATGAACTTCGGCGCCGCTGAGCAGCGGTTGCGCGCCGAGGGCATCGACTGCCGGACGGTGCTCGTCACAGACGACATCGCGTCCGGTTCGCCCGACGAGATCGACAAGCGGCGTGGCGTTGCAGGAGACTTCCCCGTGTTCAAGGCTGCTGCCGTCGCCGCCGATCGTGGAGCGAGTATCGACGAGGTCGAGCGGATCGCGCGAAAGGCGAATGATCTGACGAGGAGCATCGGCATCGCCTTTGCTGGTTGTACGTTCCCGGGCCAGACGGAGCCGCTGTTCACGGTTGAGCCGGGAACGATGGAACTCGGAATGGGTATCCATGGCGAGCCCGGGATCAGGAAGGTGCCGGCGATGACCGCAGCCGAACTGGCTTCGGCCCTCGTCGAATCACTGCTCGATGAGCGGCCGGAGGACTACTCCAGGGCAGCAGTGATTCTCAACGGTCTTGGTGCTACAAAGTACGAGGAGCTGTTCGTCCTCTACTCTTCGGTGTATCCGCTGCTGATCGAGGCCGGAATCGAGCTTGTCCTCCCCGAGGTCGGCGAGCTCGTGACGAGCCTCGACATGGCCGGATGCTCCCTCACGGTCACGTGGTTGGACGACGAGTTGGAGGATGTGTGGCGGGCTCCGGCAGACACACCGGCGTTCCGGCGCGATGCCGGCGCCGTGGCCGGTGACTCCACCCGACGCGAAGCTTCAATCGCTCCCACGCATGTCGCTGTCGACGAGGGGAGGTCTGAGACCTCTGACGTCGGTGCCACCCCTGACGATGCTCTCCGCGCTGCTGGCGTCGTGCGCAGTGCCCTGGTGGCGATGAACCGTGTCGTTGCAGCACACGAAGAGGAGTGGGGGAGGCTCGATGCCGTGGCCGGAGACGGTGACCACGGCCTCGGGATGGCTCGGGGCGCGCTCGGAGCTGTCGAGGCTGCTGAGGAGGCGACAGGGGGACCCCGGAGCGTGCTGGAGGCTGCCGGTCACGCGTTTGCGGACCGAGCGGGCGGTTCGAGCGGTGCTCTGTGGGGGGCCTTCTTGACAGGCATCGCGAGCGGCCTGTCGGATGACCGCTCGCCTCAGGATGTCGATGTGGCCGCCTCGATGCTGGCCGGAGCAGACGCATTGCAGCGTCTGGGCAAGTGCGAGATCGGCGACAAGACGATGTTCGATGCCCTTCGCCCGTTCGTGGACGACCTCATCGAACGCGTGTCCTCCGGACAGGATCTCGGTTCGGCCTGGGTCGCTGCATCGGCTGTTGCATCCGAGCGCGCCGCAGCGACTGCCGACCTTCTTCCGCGTCTTGGAAGAGCGAGACCTCTCGGCGAGAGGAGCTTGGGCACGCCGGATCCGGGTGCAACGTCGATGGCTGCGTGTCTTGCTGGCGTGGGCGACGTGCTCTCGACCAAGGACGGGTAGTCCTCTCGACACGGAGACATGGGATCACCCCGAGCGGCGGGGTGTGTCCCTCATGAAGCGGTCGAGTCCGGCTCTGTCGGTGATACCGGCGTCCGACCCAAGACCGGTCGCCACTATGGACCCGCTAGCGATCCCGATTGCGACGGCTTCGAGGGGATCGAGACCTTCCACGAGACCGGCGATGAAGCCTGCCGAGAAAGCATCGCCGCATCCGGTCGTGTCGACCACGTCCACGTCGTAGGCGGGCACGCGAATCTCTGATTCCCCGTCGCCGGAGTATGCAGCACCATCTGCTCCGAGTGTGATGACCGTGGCACCGACGCCGTGGTCATGCAGCCATTCTGTCGCATCGGCTTGGTTCGATTGGCCGGAGACCATGAGTACATCGTCCTCGTTCGGGAGGAAGTAGTCCAGGTGAGGGAGAACCGGCCTGAACAAAGCGTCGAAGTCGGCGTCGGGCATGCCGAGCATGTCGAGCGATGTGATTGCCCCAGCGGCCTGCGCGCGTCGCATGATTTCGCCGGTCGGCTCACCGTCAATGCTGTCGAGGAGACAGGTGCCGCCGAAGTGGACATAGTCGGCGTGCTCGATGAGATTCCAATCGACATGGTCGATCGAGAACAGAGCATTGGCGCCCTTGACATGGAGGGCCGGGCGCTCGCCATTCGGGCGAATCGGCAGCATGGTGGCCGATGTCGGCACTCCATCGATGGTGGCGAGGCCACTCGTATCGACGCCTTCGATCGACATCTTGTGCGTCAGCCAGTCACCGAGTTCGTCGTCGCCGATGGCGCCGATCGTGGTCACATTGAGTCCGAGGCGTGCCATGTCGATCGCGGTTCCAGCGGCGGTGCCCGCAACGGTCATACGGATCTCGTCCAGCAGCGCAATGCCTTGTCCATCCGGAACAGCTTCAACCGGTCTGCCGAGGATGTCGACGATATGGATACCGATGGTCAGAACGCTGGGACTGGCTTGCGTCATGGCTGTTCCTCTCGATTGTCCTGTACACAGCAACGGTGGGCACATGTGTGCAAGCGTGCACACATGTGCACTATAGTGATTTGGGTAACCGGCTGTCAAAGCAGAGAGGCGCATCCAGAGTCCCTGATTCGGTAGTGAAATTGGGCCAATCGCATCCCGCCCATCGCAGGCTTCCTCCGAATGGAGTGGCTCGCGCGGCTGTGTAGGGTGCATCTCAGACGAACCGCAGGAGGTTGATCCGTGAAGAAGCTCATCAACGATCCCAATTCTGTTGTCGCAGATGCCCTGGAGGGGTTGACCCTCGCACACGGTGACATCTTGGAGGTTCATCGGAATCCCGACTACGTACGCAGGTCGGATGCCCCAGTGGCCGGCAAGGTTGCGCTCGTCTCGGGTGGCGGCTCCGGCCATGAACCCCTACACAGCGGGTTCGTCGGTCCCGGCATGCTCGACGCAGCCTGTCCCGGTGCGATATTCACCTCGCCTTCCGCGCCGCAGATACACGATGCGGCATCTTCGGTGGCGACCGACGCTGGTGTGCTTTTCATCGTCAAGAACTACACGGGTGATCGGCTCAATTTCACGATGGCGGCGGACATGCTGACGGCGACGGGAGTTCCGACCGAAGTCGTGATTGTGGACGACGATGTCGCGGTTGAGGACAGCACCTACACCGCCGGGCGCCGGGGGACCGGCGCAACCGTGTTCGTGGAGAAGATTGCAGGTGCTGCCGCCGAGGCGGGCGCATCGCTCGAAGAGGTTGCTCGCATCGCTCGGAAGGTGAATGAGAACGCACGGAGCATGGGACTGGCGCTGACGTCATCGATCGTTCCCCATGTCGGTTCGCCGAACTTCGACATCGGCGATGATCAGGTGGAAATGGGCGTCGGCATCCACGGGGAGCCCGGACGCCGCCGTGTCGAAATGGAGAGCGCATCGGGTCTGCTTGCCAGGCTTGCGGAAGCAGTTGTCACCGATCTCCCGTTTGTGGCTGGAGACAGCGTGCTTGCCCTCGTCAACGGATTGGGCGGGACACCGCTCATTGAGTTGTACGTCCTCGCGGGCGAACTTGGGAAGTACTGCGCGGAGCTTGACATCAGGATCGAGAGATCACTGGTCGGTTCATATGTCACGGCGCTCGAGATGGCTGGCTGCACGATCACGTTGGTGAAGGCCGATCAGGAGTTGCTCGACCTCTGGGATGCTTCGGTCACCACGCCGGCGTTGCGCTGGTGAACACCGTTCGAGTCGATGTGAAGACGGGAGATTGGCGACGATGATGGATCTCGAAAGCGCCCGGAGTTGGATGGCGTACTACGGCAGCGGAATCGAGTTGCGAGAAGACGAACTGAACCGGCTTGATGCCGCACTCGGCGATGGCGATTTCGGTGCAAGCATGCAGCGCGGCATGACTGCGGTGTCAGAGGCGATGGCACCAAACGAACAGGGCTCTATCGGCGAGCTATTCAAGACCGTTGGGATGACGCTGGTGTCTGCGATGGGCGGAACGAGCGGCCCGTTGGTCGGCACCCTGTTCCTCCGGACGGGCATGACGCTCGGGGAAGTGACCGAGGTCGGTGTTGAAGAGCTTGCTGCGGCACTTCGGGCCGGGTCTGAAGGCGTCATGGCCCTTGGACATGCGACCCTCGGCGACAAGACCATGATTGACGCACTCTTACCCGCAATTGACGCTCTGGAGGGTTCCTCCACTGTATCCATGGCTCAAGCAGCCGGTCTGGCGGCCTCTGCCGCGCGGGACGCGGCAGAGGCGACATCAGAGTTGCGTGCTCGGAAGGGTCGTGCGAGCTACGTTGGTGATGGCGGCGTTGGTCACATTGATCCTGGTGCAATGGGTGTCTCGATCCTCTTCGATGCCCTTGACCAGGCGGTTGGGCGGTCGTCGTAGCTCAGACGATGAGACGTATCGATTCGCTGGCGCGGCAGCTCTTGATACGCCGGCCGGTCAGCGTGGGTGCCGACTGACCCAAGAAACGAACGGAGACGGTATGCGGCAGGAATTCTTCAGCGAGATCGAACGAATCGAGTTCGAGGGACCGGATTCCACCAATCCACTCGCATTTCGATGGTACGACGCGGATCGTATGGTTCTCGGCAAGAGAATGGAGGACCATCTTCGGTTTGCTGTGGCCTATTGGCACTCCTTCAATTGGGCGGGGACAGACGTTTTCGGCGAGGGGACATTCGATCGCCCGTGGCTGGGTGGCGACAAGGATCCGATGGATCAGGCGCGAACCAAGATGGCAGCTGCGTTCGAGTTCTTCGACAAGCTGGGCACGCCGTTCTTCTGCTTCCACGATCGAGACATCGCTCCAGAGGCGTCGAGTTTCGCCGAATCGTCGGCACGCCTGCAGGAAATGGGAGACCTCGCCGGGGCGCACATGGAGACCACTGGCGTGCGGTTGCTGTGGGGGACTGCGAATCTCTTTTCCCATCCGCGCTACATGTCGGGTGCGGCAACCAACCCTGATCCAGACGTGTTCGCACACGCAGCGGCGCAGGTTCGCGACTGTCTCGACCTGACACACCGGCTCGGGGGTGCGAACTACGTGCTCTGGGGTGGGAGAGAGGGGTATGAAACGCTGCTCAACACGGATCTTCGTCGCGAGATGGATCAGATGGGCCGCTTCCTTCATATGGTCGTCGATCACAAGCACTCGATCGGATTCGAGGGCTCGATCATGCTGGAGCCGAAGCCGTTCGAGCCCACGAAGCACCAGTACGACTACGACGTGGCTGCTGTCTATGGGATGCTCCAGCAGTACGGACTCGAGGCCGAGATCAAAGTGAATATCGAGGTCAACCACGCGACGCTTGCCGGCCACGACTTCCATCATGAGATAGCGACGGCGATCAATGCAGGCGTCTTCGGGTCGATCGATGCGAACGCCGGCGATGATCGTCTCGGTTGGGATCTGGACCGGTTCCCCGTTTCGGTCGAGGAGATGTCCCTTGGGATGTATGAGATCATCAGAAGCGGCGGTTTCACCACGGGAGGGTTGAACTTCGATGCGAAGCTCCGCAGGCAGTCGATCGATCGCGGAGATCTGTTCCATGGTCACATCGGGGGTATGGACACGATGGCAAGAGCCCTTCTCGTGGCTGCCGATCTTGTGGAGAGCGGCGCATTGAACGAGGTCATCGAGGAGCGGTATCGCGGTTGGGAGTCACGAGCCGGGAAGGCGATTCTCGAAGGCGGAAGATCCCTGTCCCAAGTGGCCGACGACTACGTCGCCACGGGAGTCGAGCCGCAGCCTCGGTCCGGCCGTCAGGAGGAGCTGGAGAATGTGGTTGCTCGCTATGTCGACCAGGCACGTTGACCGATGGCCCTCGTAGCCGGCGTCGACTCATCGACACAGTCGACCAAGGTTGAGATCCGAGACATCGAATCTGGTGAGTTGATCGCTTCTGGGCGTGCACCTCACCCGCCTGTGCGCGCACCAGCCAGCGAACAGGATCCGGAGACCTGGTGGCGTGCGCTTTGTTCGGCACTGTCACAGGTCTCCGAAGTTCTCGGCGATGTGATGGCGATATCGATCGTGGCCCAACAGCACGGGCTTGTCTGCCTAGCGTCCGATGGATCGTCGCTACGCCCAGCGAGACTGTGGAATGACACCACCTCAGCTGCACAGGCCGACTCTCTCGTGAAGCGGCTCGGAGCAGAGACATGGGCAAACCGCTGCGGTCTTGTCCCTGTCCCTTCGATCACGATCACGAAGCTTGCATGGTTGGCAGACAACGAACCCGACGTGCTCACGAGAGCAGCAGCATTCATGCTGCCGCACGATTACCTGACCATGCAGCTCACCGGGAATCACACGACAGACAGGGGAGACGCTTCCGGGACCGGCTGGTGGTCCCCGATCACAGGACGATACGAGCCGGATCTCCTCAGGCTCGTTGTGGAGGATCCGGTGGAGTTGATCTCACGTCTCCCTCAGGTTCTTGGACCGTGGGAGGCCGCCGGCGTGGTCACCGGGTTCGCATCCGGAGCAACCGGCCTGAAGGAGGGCATCCCGGTTGCCGTGGGAACCGGCGACAACATGGGTGCAGCGTATGGTCTCGACCTCCGTCCAGGCGATCTCGCGATGTCGCTCGGGACCTCCGGCACCGTGTACGCCGTGGCGGAGCGTCCGGTGATCGATCGAACGGGGATCGTTACTGGGTTCGCCGATGCGACAGACCGATTCCTTCCGCTCGTTGCAACGTTGAACGCCACGAGGGTTACCGATACCGTTGGAAGGTGGATCGGCGCGGGCATGGGGGAATTGGCTGAGCTGGCGTTGGGAGCCAGACCGGCCCCGGATCTCGTCATGAAGCCCTACTTCGACGGTGAGCGCACGCCGAACCTTCCCGATGCAAAGGGCATGATCTCCGGCCTCGATAATGAGACCACGAGGGCAGATGTTGCTGGCGCGGCACATATCGGTGTTGTGTGCGGACTGCTCGCAGGGATCGATGCCCTCACCTCAGCGGGAGTCGACACGGATGGTCAACTTCACCTCACGGGTGGCGGTGCCAAGTCGACAGCATTCCAGCAATGGGTAGCAGACCTCTGGGGTCGACCGATTCTCGTCCATGTCGACAGCGAAGCGGCGGCCGCCGGTGCATGTCGACAGGCCGCAGTCGTGATTGCTGGCGAGCAGGCTGACTGGCGAGTGACATCGGATGTGGTGATCGGGCCGAGAGCGGGCGTCGGGGCAGCAGCCTATCGGGAGGCATTCAACGCGACGAGCGTGTAGCCGGGCGGCGGGCACCATTCGGCCATCCAGGGCTAACCGTGATGCGCCACCGGAATCTCAGCACGCTTTCCGGTGTTGCCGTGACATGAGAGAGTTGACTGCGAGACTCATCGCCCGCGCCCGCGACTCTCGTCTGACTCTCGGAGCGACCGAGAATCCGTTCGGAGGCGAGCACGCGATGTTCCGCGCGCAACTCATACCCGGGCTGCAGACGGTGCCGATGCGGGATGGCAAGGCGGGACACCGACTACGTCCGTACGCGGCACTGGTTTCCATGGCGGTGGCTGTTTCGGCATGTACGGCCGCGACGGTGCCCGAGGCGACAGACCTCGATGCGGCGCACGAAGCGCAGGTCGAGTGTCTTCTCGGGCTTGATCTCTGGGATACGGATCCAGCCCTTACGTGGATCGAGGACGGTCGTGTGTGGGTGCGTGCAGGGAACGGCCAGGCATGTCTTGCGCCAACGGATGCGGTCACGTTGGAATGGAGCCCGGATGGTCGTCGCCTCTTGTTGGGCGACACAATCGTCGAAGGAGACTGGGCGAAGGCTGGACCGGATGCGTCCGATGCGCGTCAGGTCGTGTGGCAACAACCGTTGGGAAATGACCTTCTCATGGTCAGTTCCGATGGCGCGGTCCATTCCTACGCCATTGCGTCGGGCGAAACCACTGCTGCGTCCATCCCGGGCGATGTAGCAGCGGTCGCCAGCCACCCTGATGGCAACCACGTGGTCGTAGTGGATCGCTCCGGTGGCATGTCGTTGGTTTCCGGCGCCACCGGGGAACACGCCGAGCTGCTGTCGCTTCGCCCCGACGAGACGGTCCTACAGATCGAGTTCTCCCCTGACGGCGCCCGTCTGTGGGTTCTCGTAGAGGCGCAAGGTGATGCTCGGGCGATCTATGTGGACTTGTCGTCCATTGCAGATTCCCTGGAATTGGAACCGAGTTCCCCCTTGGTCCAGGTGAGCCCCGAATTGCTCGAACCCGACGTAGAACTCTTCTTCCTGATCGTGGATCTGACACTGGATGCACTCGATCTGGAGTCCGGCGTTGGTGCCGCGGGCGCCGACATCACCGGATTTGCCCTTCACCCGACCCACCGGGACTGGATTGTCGTGACACAGGGGGAGTGCGGTGATGCGACCTCATCGTTGTTCGTCGATGGCGCTCTTGCAGTGGAAGGTGTACCCGGTGCAGCGGTCGGATTCTTCCGCGGTAGCGGTTCGCCCATTCTCGCAACAACGACCTCTGGTGCCGGATGTGGAGATGGCGAGCTCTGGGTGACCACGGGACTTCCGGCTTCCGAGGGCGTGTCACATGTCCTCGTATCCGAGAACGTGTCATCGGTGGACATCCGGGACGAGGCACCCGATCCGTGGAATCCGAACACGGCGCCTCCCTTTGCCTGATAGGGGTGGAGACTGTCCCCGGTCGGGGGCATCGAATCGGGCCACCGTCGATGTAGTCACTGCCGCCTGACACCTGACACCTGCAAGGGTCCTTGACATTTGCTCTCAATCGCGCGAAGGAGGACTTGACATGCGCGCGCGGGGCATGTTGAATGACAGCAATGTAATTACATGGTTGTAGGAGAAACGCGTGTTCGAGAACCTCATTGAAGCCCTTCAGGCCGAAGGCATCGATATGGCATGGCAGGATTTCGCCAATTGCCGCGGTGCCGATCCGGACCTGTTCTTCCCCGAGCGGGGAGCTTCCACGCGCACCGCCAAGGGGATATGTCGGGAGTGCTCGGTTCAAGCCGAATGCCTCGAGTTTGCGATCGTGTCGAGCGAGAAGTTCGGCATCTGGGGCGCGCTCTCCGAACGTGAGCGGCGCAAGATCCGTAAGGAACGCAAGATTGCAGCGCAAGCCAGAAAGGCAGGCTGACGCCTGCCGTAGTACGTAGTACGTAGTACGACTGTCCCGAAAATCGCCTTCGCCCTTAAGAGGGTTCGCGACTGCGCGTAGAATGTGGGAAAGACCCCTCAAGGAGAGCCAGTGCCCATC
>JBDLJV010000013.1:0-23953 GCA_039714175.1 Actinomycetota bacterium | reverse complement strand
GTCCCCGGATGTCTCCGTGTCCACGAATCTCGGCGGTTGGATCAACGCGCACGGTGTGTATGCCCACACCGAGAAGCACGACTACTTCGAACAGGACCGCGTCCTCAAGTGGAAGCCGGGACCGAGGGGGCAACACATCGAGCTCGGAATATCGGAGATGAACCTCTTCCTGCTTCTCGGTCAGCTCGGCCTCGCCCACGAACACCACGGCGAGATGCTCATCCCGATCGGCACCGTGTACGACCCGTTCGTCCTCCGCGGCCTCGATGCGCTGATCTACTCGCTGTACAACGGTTCGAGGTTCATCATCGCTGGTACCCCGGCAGGGATAACCCTGTCTCCCGAAGGCGGCGCCCACCAATCGACGATCACGCCTTCAGTGGTGCTTGAGCTCCCGGGGATCACACAGACCGAACCGACGTATGCCCAGGCTGTCGACTGGTTGCTGAGCGACGGCATCGGGAAGCTATCGGATCCCGAACCCATGAGCCTGTACCTGCGGATGTCCACGCGGCCGATCGATCAGGCCCCATTCACGGAGGCCGCTGCACGGATGGGCGCCGACAACATCCGGAGAAACGTGCTTGCGGGCGGCTACCGGTTGATCGAACCTGGTGAAGGCGAACGCTTGATCATTGCGGCATCCGGTCCCGTCATGCCGGAGGTGCTCCGTGCGGCGGAGCTGCTGACACAAGAGGGTGTTGCAGCGACCGTGCTCGACATCACAAGCCTCGACAGGCTGTACCGACAGTGGCGGTCCGAGCTGGTCGTTGCGACGCGTACCTCGACAGCAACGACAGGTGCTGGACATATCGAGAATCTGATTCTCAGGGATGAACGGCGCGCACCGATCGTGACCGTGCACGACGCAGCGTCTCACTCCATGGCGTGGATGGGTTCGGTATTCGGGCAGCGCGTCGTCCCGATCGGAGTTGACAGATTCGGGGAGTCCGGCTCGATCCCTGAGCTCTATGAGGCCTTCGGCCTACTCCCCGACCAGATCGCAACCGCAGGACTCGTTGCTCTCGACGACGGATAGCCCGGTTGCTACGCGACTTCCAAGCCGTTGGAGACGATGATCCTCTCGAATTCCCATGCCGCGTCACACATCCCACTGTGCCTCACGACGATACGCCGACGTCCCGAATCGAGCCTCGCGAAACCGACGCTGGGAATCTCCCGGATCGACGCAACGGTGTCGACGGCACACACCCCACAATCACAGCCCGCACAGCTGAGAGCGGCGAGATTGATCGCAGTCTCAGAGATCATGTTCCTACCGCCCCCGAGTGTTGTCACGCGACGAAGAGCATACGACACCCACTCGGCATGCACGAATACGGGCACACCGTTAGGGTGACATCAGGATGAAGACCGTACGACGGGGACTACTGCTGGGCGTCTTCACGCTTGTCATTGCAGCGTGCGGTGCCAGCGCGGACGACACCACCACCACATCAACCCCCGCGACGCCGGCAACCACAACGACATCCACACTCGCCACGACGACGCTGCCTCCGACGACAACCACGACTCAGCCACCAATCGGTGCCACGTCAACGATCATCGTCGTCCAGCAGGATCTGACAGCCCTCGGATACTTCGATGGCACCATCGACGGAATTCCCGGAGAGCAAACCAGAGCAGCCATTGCCAAGTTCCAAGCAGAGAAGGACCTCGACGCTGATGGAGAGTTCGGACCGAACACGGATGCGGCCCTCTTCCCCCTTCTCCAGGCCAGCAAGGACTACGTAACTGACGTCCAGGAAACCCTCATCGAGCTCGAGTTCTACGGCGGACCGGTCGATGGCGACTACGGCAAGGGAACAAGGGCGGCCATCGAACTCCTGCAGAAGTCCTGTGACCTCGACCAGACCGGCGACCTCGACATCCAGACCCGACTCTGCCTTGGTGGCCACCTCTAGGAGCGCGTTCGGCGTTCATCGCATGTCGTGGAGCGCAGCAAGCAATCGTGGCGCTCGCATGCTTCATCGCCGACGCAAGCCGGGTTCCAGTTTCTACCTACCGCGGAAGGGTTTCGGCCACGGCGCGCGACACGTGCGCTAGCGTGAGACGTATCTGAACTCCGTTCTCGGAGGTTCTGGGCATGGATAACCAATTTGGAGGCAAACACATGAGACGAAAGACCGCATGGTTCTTCCTCGTGCTCGCGTTCGCTCTTGTCGCATCTGCCTGTGCAGGCGACACGACAGACACGACGGACGCACCCGCAGGGGACACGACCACAACAGCCGGTGGAGTCGACACGACCACAACGACGGTCGCTCCGGATCCGGACTTCGTGGGAAACATCATCGACGCAGGTGGCTGCGACTACGGCGGCCGTGTCGACACGATAGAAGCTATCGATGAGTTCACCGTCGAGTTCACGCTCTGCGGTCCTCACCCAGCTTTCCTGGCTCAGATCGCATTCGGCGTGTTTGGCATCCAGCCAGCCGAGCATCTCGAGGCAACCGGTGGAGCACCGCTCGACAACCCGATCGGTACCGGACCGTACAGTCTGAAGGAGTGGGTCAGGGGCGATTCTGTCGTCTTTGCTCGCAACGACGACTACTACGGCGACAAGCCAACGCACAGCACTTTCGTCCTGAAATGGGCAACGGAGAGTTCTGGTCGTTTGATCGAACTCCAGAGCGGCAATGCCGATGGCATGACGTTCCCTGGTCCAGAGGACTTCGAGACGGTTGAAGGTGACGCCAATCTGACGTTGCTCGACAAGCCAGAGCCGAACATCTTCTACATGGGCTTCACGGACATCTTCGAACCGTTCGACAACGTCGACGTACGCAAGGCTATCGCCCTGGGTATCGACCGTCAGCGCATCGTTGACACGTTCTACCCACCGGGATCCGAAACCGCCTCGCACTTCACTCCGTGCTCTGTTGAGAACGGTTGTGAGGGTGACAGTTGGTACGATTTCGATCCGGCCGCGGCCAAGCAGCTTCTCTCTGATGCTGGCTTCCCTGACGGATTCGAAACGAGTATCTACTACCGCGATGTCACCCGTGGCTACCTGCCGACACCGGGCAACGTTGCTGCGGATATCCAGGCTCAGCTCAAGGCGAACCTGAACATCGACGCCAAGGTTGTTGTTATGGAGTCTGCAGACTTCATCCAGCAGTGTTCGACTGCCGGAACGTGTGACGGCATCCACCTTCTCGGTTGGACCGGCGACTATCCGCACGTGACGAACTTCCTGGACTTCCACTTCGCTGAAGGGAATACACAGTTCGGCGGCGGCCATGCTGCTATCTGGGAGCCACTCGCCACTGCCAGCCAGTTGGCATCGGCAACAGAAGCTGCACCGCTGTATGAAGAGGCGAACAACGCCATCAAGGAACTCGTTCCGATGGTGCCGATCGCTCATGCAGGTGCCGCCTACGCAGCTGCCGCAGGTGTGTCGGGCACGTATGCCCCGCCATGGGGTCACACGAACTTCAACCTGTGGGACAACGGCCAGGACACGCTCGTGTTCGTCCAGGGCGGGCAGCCGATTTCGTTGTACTGCTCGGATGAGTCAGACGGCGAATCTCTCCGCGCATGCGGACAGATTGTCGAGGCTTTGTACTCATACACCACGACCGGCGAGGTTCAGCCGCAGCTTGCGACTGTCTGTGAACCCAACGCCGATCTGTCGGCCTGGACATGTTCACTCCGTCAGGGCGTCGTGTTCCACGACGGTTCGACGTTCGACGCCAATGATGTCATTGCGTCGTACGCCGCAGGACTCGATGCAGCCAACCCGCTGCACACCGGAAACACCGGTGCCTTCGAGTACTACGACTATCTCTGGGGCGGCCTGATCAACACAGAAGGCTAGAACCAGCGACCTACGAGACTCGTGGGGGAGGCGCTTGCGCCTCCCCCACTGTCCGAGTCCACCTCTCGCTTAGGCACACATGCTCAGTTTCATAACACGCCGCACACTTCTCGCCATCCCCGTCCTGATCGGGATCATGGTGGTCGTGTTCCTGTTGCTCCGTGCCATCCCCGGCGACCCCTGCACGGCAATGCTGGGCGAACGAGCGACCGAAGAGGCCTGTATGAGGTTCGACGAGGCGAACGGTCTCGACGAGCCTGTCTTCGTTCAGCTCGGCATCTACATGAAGAACGTGCTCACGTTCAATCTGGGGGATTCGATCCGATTCTCACGACCCGTCATGCAGCTCCTCATCGAGCGGCTTCCGCTCACCACCGAGTTGGCGATGTCTGCTCTCGCCATCGCTGTCACTGTCGGAGTGCCCCTTGGCATCCTCGCCGCCCGAAAGCACAACACGATCGTCGACACCGCGACAATGGCCTTTGCCAACGTGGGTGTTTCGATGCCTGTGTTCTGGCTCGGCCTCCTGCTCGCCTACCTGTTCGCCGTCATCCTCAAGGACACCCCGATCTCGCTTCCGCCCGGAGGCCGTCTATCTGCGGGTGTCTTCCCTGTCCCCTACTACGAGGCATGGGGTTGGACCCTGACGGAGGGAAGCACCTGGGCGAGATTCCATGAGTACGTTGCCAACCACTACATCTTCAACACGTTCATCACTGCTCAGTGGCCGATCTTCTGGGATGCCGTCCGCCACATGATTCTTCCGGCAGTCGCACTTGCCACGATCCCCCTCGCGATCATCGCCCGCATCACCAGGAGTTCGCTCCTCGAGGCCATGAACAAGGACTACATCCGCACTGCAAGAGCCAAGGGAGCCAAGGAGCGAAGAGTCGTCGCGCGACACGCACTGAGAAACTCGCTCCTTCCGGTGGTAACGATCATCGGGCTCCAACTTGGGTTGCTTCTTGGTGGGGCGGTGCTCACGGAGACGGTCTTCCGACTGGCTGGTCTTGGCACCGCGTTGTTCGATGCGATCACAGGCAGGGACTACCCGGTAGTGCAGGGGTTTACCGTGGTCATCGCTGCCGCCTACGTGGTTGTGAACCTGTTTGTCGATCTTTCGTACGGATACCTCGATCCTCGAATCAGGCAGAAGTGACGCTATGAGCACGAACAAGACCCAGAAGACCGTTGAACTCCTCGAAGCTTCAGCCCAGGACGCCAACCTGCTGACCGAACAGCCGACAAGTCAATGGGCCCTCACCCTGAGACGTTTCCGCGGAAGACGATCAGGAATGATCGGACTCGGAATCGTGGCTCTCCTCGTCATCGTCGCCATCTTCGCCCCCCTAATCGCCCCCTATCCGCCCAACGAGGTGCTCATCGGGAAAGAGGATGTGGGGCCACGTGAGAAGCCGTGCGTCCATGTGCTCGGATGCGATCCAGAGAAGCCTCAACACATTCTCGGCACCGATGCGAACGTGCGTGACGAGTTCTCCAGGATCATCTACGGAGCGCGCGTCAGCCTCACGCTCGGCTTCTTCACGGTCACGATCGCGCTTTTCGTAGGTAGTTTCCTGGGAGCCGTCGCGGGTTACGTGGGAGGCTGGCTCGACAACGTCATCATGCGGATCATGGATGTGATCCTGGGATTCCCATCACTCCTGCTCGCGATTGCCATCGTGTCGGTTCTCGGTCCCGGGTTGAGGAACGCCCTGATCGCAATCGCAATCGTGTCGATTCCTGCGTATGCGCGCGTAATGCGCGCCCAGGTGCTTTCGATCAAGGAGACAGATTTCGTTGCGGCATCACTCGCACTTGGGGCGTCAGCCAGACAGATCCTGATCCACCGCGTTGTTCCGAACGCTCTGACTCCCTTGGTCGTCCTCGCGACACTCGGGGTTGCCACAGCAATTCTTGAAGCCGCTGGCTTGTCCTTCCTCGGCCTCGGTGCCCAGCCACCCCTTGCCGAGTGGGGATCGATGCTGGCGAATGAGCGCCACACCGTGTTCACGTCTCCACACCTCGTGTTCTTCCCCGGCCTCGCGATCATGATCACCGTCCTCGGCTTCAACCTCATGGGAGACGGACTGCGTGACGCCCTCGACCCCGCACTGAACAAATGACGACACAGAAGCCTCAGGAGAGCGCCTTCGTGCCCGACCGTCCGGCGGAGGAATCCACCCAGACGGGAGACGTGCTGCTCGACGTCAAAGGCCTGAAGACACATTTCGACACACGAGACGGTGTGGTGAAGGCCGTGGACGGCGTCGACCTACAGGTGAGCCGTGGTGAGGTGCTCGGCATCGTCGGAGAGTCCGGATGCGGCAAATCTGTCACGTCGCTGTCGATCATGGGGCTCGTACCCAAACCGGGCGAGGTCGTGGCCGGGGAGATCACGTTCGACGGTCGGAACCTCGCAGACATGAGCCTCAAGGAGGTTCGGTCGCTTCGGGGGGAACACATGTCGATGATCTTTCAGCAGCCGGGTTCTGCGCTGAATCCTGTCCAGCGAGCCGGACTGCAGATCAAGGAAGTGTTCAAGCTCCACAGGGACTGGTCAAAGGACGTCGAGCAGGAGAAGGTCGTCGAGAGCCTTGCGAATGTTGGCATCCCTGATCCCGAATCCAGGGCGAGGGCATACCCGCATGAACTGTCCGGCGGCATGGCCCAGCGGGTCATGATCGCGATGGCGCTGTCGTGTGAGCCGGAACTCCTCATCGCTGACGAGCCGACAACAGCTCTCGATGTGACCATCCAAGCGCAGATACTCGACCTCATCAGAGACCTTCAGAAGTCTTCGAATACCGCAGTGATCCTCATCACACACGATCTTGGGGTCATCGCAGAGATGGCCGACAGAGTGGCCGTCATGTACGCCGGGGAGATCGTCGAGGAAACTGACGCCAGCACACTGTTCAACCGACCGCAGCATCCCTACACGGAGGGCCTCCTCGCGTCCATCCCCGTGCTCGGAGCACCCAGGGATGAGCTTGAAACGATTCCCGGTGTCGTTCCATCGCTCATCGACCTCCCACCGGGATGCCGGTTCGCTGCACGGTGTGTAGCCCGGGTAGAGAACGATCTGGCCATCTGCAACGAGGAAGTGCCGGAACTCCTACCGATCGCACCCGGCCACAACGTGCGTTGCTGGCTCAGGAACCCGAAGGTGAACGATGCCTGAACCGCTGATCGTCATCGAGGATCTCGTCAAGCAATTCCCCATACGCGGAGGAGTCCTTCAGCGAGAGATCGCAACGGTGAATGCCGTCGCAGGGGTCGACCTCACGATCAACCAGGGTGAGACCGTTGGGCTTGTGGGTGAATCGGGGTGTGGAAAGACGACGCTCGGGCGCATGCTCGTCCGTCTCCTCGAGCCGACGTCCGGAAGGATCACTTTCAAGGGTGAGGACATCACACACGTCAAGGGACGGCATCTGAAGCCATTCCGGAGTCGCGCCCAGATCGTGTTTCAGGATCCCTACTCGTCACTCGATCCTCGGACCCAGGTCGGCAACTCGATCGCTGAGGGACTGAAACTCCACGGCGTGACCAACAAGGACGAGCGTCACGAACGGGTAACCGAGATGCTCGAATTGGTCGGTCTCCAGGGCAGCCATGCCGGACGCTATCCCCACGAATTCTCAGGAGGCCAGCGTCAGAGGATCGGCCTTGCTCGAGCGCTCATCCTCAAGCCGGATTTCGTGGTCGCCGACGAGCCGGTATCCGCTCTGGATGTCTCCGTCCAGGCCCAGGTTCTGAACCTGTTGAAGGAGCTGCAGTCCGAGCTCAACCTCACGCTGCTCTTCGTGGCTCACAACCTTGCAGTTGTCGAACATGTGAGCGATCGAGTTGCCGTGATGTACCTTGGCCGGATCGTCGAGATCACCGAGCGTGAACGGCTCTATTCGGATCCTCTGCATCCGTACACAGAGGCGCTCCTCTCGGCGATTCCCATCCCCGACCCTGATAGATCGCGGGATCGCACGATTCTCCAGGGTGAGGTTCCCTCACCTGTCGATCCGCCCTCAGGCTGTTACTTCCATCCGCGCTGCCCGATCGCGCAGGAGGGCATATGCGATATCGATCGTCCTGAGCTGTTGCCTTCAGGGGACGACGAGAACCATCTCGCATCCTGTCATGTGCGCACCGGTGCCCACCAGAACCTCGATCCGCGCAACTTCGCAGGGCAGACAGACGAGTAGAGGCCCGACGCTTGGCTGAGAGCTCACAGCAGATAGCTGGTTAATGCCCCCGGCGCGTTCCACCGTATTTCATGCGGGTGTCTGACATCGCTGCTGGCCGTGCTTCGACGTCGTTGATGCCAGCGGCTACGAGTTCACCGATGAAGAACGTGTGACTCCCGCAGTCAACGGCTTGGGTCACCGAGCACTCCATCCACGCGATTGCATCGTCGAAGATCGGGGCGCCGGTC
The DNA here is from genome assembly GCA_039714175.1 of Actinomycetota bacterium. GTDB lineage: Bacteria > Actinomycetota > Acidimicrobiia > Spongiisociales > UBA5794 > B3-G11. Next base: position 15,677 of record JBDLJV010000013.1, on the reverse strand, counting down.
CCACCTTCGGTGATCGGCCAACCGTTGAGCGTCATCTCATCCTTCGTTGCCGGCTTCGAGAACTTCACGAAGGGGCGTGTGTTCTCCGAGTCCCACAGGTTCACGGTGAACGAGCCACCGTCCGCAACGAGTCGGTGTGTCACGGCGGCCTTGTCGATGCCGACGCCGATGAGCACCGGCTCCTGGGCGACCTGTGTGATCCACGAGGTCGTCATCCCGTTCCACTCGTCCCCTGCTCGCGATCCAACGAGAGCCAGGGCGTTCGGGATCTTCCAGGTAACGGTGTTGATGAGTTCAGCGGTGAGGTCCATGCGTCTCCGTTGTCGGGACGATGAACGGTAGACGAGTGTCGGGTATCGGGTGCCGGGTATCGGGTGTCGGATGTCGGGTGTCGGGTGTCGACGCTTTCAATCTGTGGACTGGAAGCACGGGAACAGACCGCCGCGGACGCTGAGTTTGCGATAATGGGGGTATGGCGAAGGAACGTGATCGGTTTCGAGACCGGGCTGACGCCGGGCGACGCTTGGCTGAGATGCTTCGTGCGTACGACCGGGCACCTGAGGCGATCGTTCTCGGGCTGCCGCGCGGTGGTGTACCTGTGGCAGCGGAGATCGCCGCCGAACTGAGCATCCCAATCGACGTGCTGATCGTTCGCAAGCTTGGCGTCCCCTGGTATTCCGAGGTCGCTTTCGGGGCCATTGCCTCGGGCGGAATCGAAGTGCTCAACGACAGCGTGGTACGGAGTTCCGGCATCGATGCCGAAGCGATCGAACGTGTGAGGCGGGAACAGACCGAGGAGCTCCACCGCAGGGAGGACGCCTACCGGGGAGACCGTCCCCCACTCGATGTCACTGACAAGACCGTCATCGTTGTCGACGACGGTACGGCGACGGGAGCGACGATGCGAGCCGCCGTCGAAGCTCTGAGATCAGCGGAGCCACGCAAGATCGTGGTGGCGGTCGGTGTTTCGCCCCCCGATGTCGTCCGAACACTGCGCAAGGTCGCCGACGAGGTTGTCTCCGTGCTGACCCCTCGCGATTTCATGGCCGTCGGTGCGTGGTACGACGACTTCCGCCAGACATCCGACGCCGAGGTGATCGAACTGCTCGCATAACCGCGCGTCCCCATCATTCTGTGGGCCACAGCCTTCCCTCAGAGGGTCTGTAACCCAGGGTTACGCACGTGATCGGTTCTGTGGGCCACAGCCTTCCCTCAGAGGGTCTGTAACCCTGGGTTCGCGACGGGGTTTGGGCGTGGGTCAGTGAGTTGCTGCGGTGAGGCGGCGGGCTGCCTCGGTGATGACGTCCGATGGCGCTGCAACTGTCATGCGAGCGAATCCGGCGCCCTCTCTGCCGAACCAGTGGCCGGGACTCAGTGCGAGACCTGCCTCGTTCGGGAGCCAGCGAGAGAGTTCGGGGACATCCATTCCGAGGTCGCGGAAGTCGAGCCAAGCGAGATACGTTCCGTCCGGTTCGATGAGCTCGATGCCGTTCGGCAGGCTCTCTCGAAGCGTTCGGTAGTTCTCGGTGAGCTGTCCGATGAAACCGTCGAGCCAAACACCGCCACTTCGGTAACCGGCTTCGAATGCTGCAACACCGAACACGTTGTTCCGCGTCAAGTGGAGTTGCGAACTCCTCTTCCGGAGCTGATCGGTCAGGTCCCCGTCGTCGGTCACGATCAGCGTGTCGCACACGCCGGCAAGTCCGAATGTCTTGATCGGACCGTGGGTCGCTGCCCAACGTACGCCAGTGTCTGCCGCAACAGTCGCGAACGGAGTGAACGAGGCCGAAGGGAGGATGATGTCCGCGTGGATCTCATCCGCAAGTACGAATACATCGTGCTGTGCACAGATCCGGGCAACAGCACCGAGCTCCCCGGCGGACCATACGCGGCCGACGGGGTTGTGGGGGTTGCACAGGACCATCATCTTCGTCGATGGATCCGACGCCTTGGCTTCAAGATCATCGAGATCCATGCGATAACCGTCCGAAGTCAACAACAACGAGTTCTTCGCCACCGATCGATGGAGTCTCGTGACAAGGGGCTTGAAATCTGTGAACACCGGTGGCTGAAGGAGCACACCATCGCCCTCATCGGTGAGCATCTCCATGAGCACACCGATCGATGTGCCGATACTCGGGCTGATCGTCACCTGCAGGCCCGTACCGTCCCATCCGTGTCTGGACTGCATCCACTCCCAGAAGACTTCGAGGAGTGCATCGGGCCTTGTCTCGTACCCATACCAACCGGCCGTTGCCCTGTCTGTGAGCGCAGCCTTGACCGTCGGAGCGAGATCGACATACGGCTCCGCTATCCAGAGCGGAAGCAGATCATCGGCATCGCCGAAGAGTCGAGCGAGGCTCGCTGGATCGTTCGCTTGCGGCGTTCCGGTGGAGTTGGGTTCGATACTCGGCATCCGGACAGCGTAGAGCGTTGGTCGTTGGTCGTTGGTCGTTCGTCTTTTTCCTTGACAAGGTGGGCACCTTCCCTTACATTCGCTCCTCAATGAACGTTGCAATCACCCGCGCGATGATGTGCATGGCCATGAAACAGCCGTGCAGACCTCACGCGTAACAGCGCAACACCCAACACACCGAAGGATCTGCACCGGCGACGGAGCGGGTCCTTTCTCTTTGTGACAGCACCCCTTCCGATCACCACCGCAGTCTTCGGACAACCCGGGAGGGACCATGTCAGACAACTACCGCTACGAGACCCTGCAGATCCATGCAGGACAGGAACCGGCACCAGGCACCAACGCCAGGGCGGTTCCGATCTACCAGACAACGTCATACACCTTCGACGATGCTGCCCATGGCGCACGACTCTTCGCCCTCGAGGAGTTCGGCAACATCTACACGCGGATCATGAATCCGACGACCGACGTATTCGAACAGCGCATTGCTGCACTCGAGGGAGGTGTAGCAGCGGTGGCCACGGCGAGCGGTCAAGCAGCACAGCTCACCACGATCACGACCCTTGCATCTGCGGGGGACAACATCGTGTCGACGTCCTATCTCTATGGAGGCACGTACAACCAGTTCAAGGTCGCCCTGGAACGACTCGGTATCGAGGTCCGCTTCGTTTCCGGTGACGATCCGGAGGAGTTCGCGGCACGAATCGACGATCGGACGAAAGCCCTCTATCTCGAGACCATCGGGAACCCAAGGTTCAACGTCCCCGACCTTCCGGCCTTCGCCGAGGTCGCCCACGATGCGGGCATCCCGCTGGTCGTTGACAACACGTTCGGTGCTGCCGGTTATCTCGGACGCCCGATCGACCACGGTGCAGACATCGTTGTTGCGTCGGCGACCAAGTGGATCGGTGGACATGGGACTTCGATCGGAGGGATCATCGTGGACTCGGGCAACTTCGATTGGAGGAACGGGAAGTTCCCGGCCTTCACCGAACCCTCCCCCGGGTACCACGGTCTCGTGTTCGCAGACACGTTCGGTCCCGACGGTCCCTTCGGGAACATCGCGTTCGCAATCCGAGCAAGGGTTGAAGGCCTCAGGGATCTCGGGGCGTGCTTGTCCCCGTTCAACGCCTTCCTGCTGCTCCAAGGCGTCGAGACGCTGTCGCTGCGGGTCCAACGACACGTTGACAACGCTCTGGAACTTGCGAAATGGCTCCAGGACCAGCCGAAGGTGTCGTGGGTGAACTACCCGGGCCTGGAGGACCACCCGTACCACGAGATCGCTGGCCGGATCCTCACAAACGGGTACGGCGCCGTGCTGTCGTTCGGGATCGAGGGTGGCGCAAAACCGGCGGAGCAGTTCATCGATTCCGTAGAGCTTGCATCGCATCTTGCGAACGTTGGCGATGCAAAGACGCTGATCATCCATCCATCATCGACAACACACCAACAGCTCGATCGTGAAGAGCAACTGACGTCAGGTGTCACGGACGACCTCATCCGGGTATCTGTCGGCATCGAGCACATCGACGACATCAAGGCGGACTTCGAGAAGGCATTCGCCGCTCTCGCAACCGTGACGGCTGTCGCATCGTGAAACATCGAATCGTCGTTCCGGGAGTGTTCCCCCTCGAAGGAGGGGAAACACTCCGCGACGTCAACGTCGAGGTGCGCACATGGGGCAGGTTCCGGAAGGAGGCCACCCTGATCTGCCATGCGCTCACGGGAAGTGCCGACGCTGATGACTGGTGGAAGGATCTCTTCGGCCCGGGGAGGATCTTCGATCCGTCCGGGTCCTTCATCGTCTCGATGAATGTTCTCGGAAGTTGCTACGGAACGACCGGGCCAACTACCCACGCCGAGACCGGAGACTTCCCTGCCATCACTATCCGCGACATGGTGCATCTCCAGAAGCTCGTCCTCGAGCATCTCGGAGTCGAGTTCCTCGACGTCGTGATCGGCGGATCCATGGGCGGCATGCAGGCACTCGAGTGGGCCGTGCTCTACCCGGAGATGGTTGACACGATCGTTCCGATCGGCGTGGGATCTGCCCAGTCTGCGTGGGCTATCGGTCTGTCAGAAGCTCAACGAAGTGCCATCCACACCGCTGCCACTCCCTCCGACGGTCTCGCCACCGCTCGGATGATCGCCATGTGCTCGTACCGCAGCCCTGCAAGCTTCCAAAGCAGATTCGGGCGCGAGTCAGAGAACGGTGCATTCGCTGCGCAGACGTACCTGCGATATCAAGGCGACAAGCTGGTCGACCGGTTCGATGCCGACACGTATCTGACGCTCCTTGATGCGATGGATTCCCACGATCTTGGACGAGGTCGCGGCCCGAGAGAGGCCATCCTGCAACGGATCAAGAACCGTGCCCTCGTGATCGGTATCAGCACGGACGTCCTGTACCCGGTCTCGGAGGCGCGAGCGATGGCTGCCTCCATGCCGAACGCACAGTTCGCCGTACTCGACAGCCCCAACGGGCACGACGCTTTCCTCATCGAGACCCACAAACTCGGGCGAATCCTCAAGGACTTCCTGGGTCGCGAGCAATTCGTCGATTCGGTCCCAAGTCTCGGCGCGGCGTGGGCCTGAGCAGAGAACAGAGACCGGAAACCGGGAACCGGAAACTGACAGCTGAAGGCTGATAGCTGGCACCTGACACCCTCCTAATCTGGATGCTGTGCCGAATAGCGAATGCTGATTGCGGGGATCACATCTGCGTCGGCGGACATTCAGTACGAAAAAGGAGAAACAGATGACCACAGGCAAACGCCTTGTTCGTTTGCTCGTGATGCTGGCAGCACTCGCACTCGTTGCGGCAGCGTGCTCCACGTCAGACGATGACGCTACAACCACGACAGCTGGTGACGGGGCTGGAGACACCACGACCACTGCTGCATCCGCGATCGGTGAGGGCTTCACCTTCGGGATGATCCTCGTTGGCCCCGAGAACGACCGAGGCTGGTCACAGGCCCACTACGAGGCTGGCGAGTACGTTGAAGAAATGACCGGCGCCACGATGATCTCGCTCGATACGGTCAACCCGGCGGACAGGCCGGAAACCTCCGTTGAGCAGGTTGTCGACGACATGGTGTCCCAGGGTGCTCAGATGATCTTTGCGACATCTGACGACATGCGCGACGGCATCGAGGCCGCTGCTGCTGCCCATCCGGACATTCCGATGATCTGGTCGTCCGGCGACAGCGCGTGGGCAGAGGGCCAGGCGTACAAGTCTGATCTCACGAACCTCGGCAACATCATGGGACGCATGTACTACGGCAAGCAGATCGCTGGCTGTGCTGCGGCTCTGGCATCCGAGACAGGACAGATCTCCTACTTAGGACCGCTCATCAATGACGAGACGCGCAGGCTCGCAAGTTCCGTGTATCTCGGCGCCAAGCAGTGTTGGGAAGACAAGGGCAACGATCCGTCGTCGCTCAAGTTCGATGTGAACTGGATCGGCTTCTGGTTCAACATCCCCGGCGTCACACTCGACCCCACCGAGGTAACGAACGCGTTCTTCGATGGCGGCTCTGACGTCGTCGTGTCCGGCATCGACACAACCGAGGCACTCATCGTCGCCGGTCAGCGCAAGACTGCTGGCGAGACCGTATGGGCAATCCCCTACGACTACGTGGATGCATGCTCGGAGGCGCCTGAGGCGTGCCTTGGTGTTCCGTACTTCAACTGGGGTCCGTCATATCTCGAGGCAGTCGGTGCAGCGATCGATGGTTCGTTCGAAGCCAACCTCAACTGGGTCGGCCCGGACTGGGACGACATCAACAACATCGACACGTCGATGATCGGTTGGACGGCAGGCGACGCTCTCAGCGCTGACGATGCCTCAACGCTCGACGACTTCATCAGCGGTCTCGCTGACGGGTCCATCAACCTGTTCACCGGACCACTCAACTACCAGGACGGTTCAGCGTTCCTCGGAGATGGTGAGGAAGGCTCCGATGTCCAGCTCTGGTACATGAAGCAACTCCTCGAAGGTATGGAGGGCGCAAGCTCCTCCTGACAAGCGCAAAGCGAATGGTGGGGAGGCTCTCGAGCCTCCCCACCATCTTTTCGTTCATCGCTCGTCGTTCATCGTTCGTCGTTGATCGTCTGTCGTCGTGCGTCGGAAGCTCCGCACGACAGACATCAGACGACGAGCGTTCAACGCTGCAGCGCAGTGATACGTAGATAGGTAGCCTGCCCGCATGGCGCTCGAGATCAGGGACATCCACAAACACTTCGGTCCCGTTCGAGCCAACGACGGAGTGTCCTTCACGGTTGAGGCAGGATCCCTCCATGGCATCCTCGGTGAGAACGGCGCCGGCAAATCAACCCTGATGAAGATCCTCTCGGGCTTCTACGGTGCGGACTCCGGAGAGATCCTCCTCGACGGCGAGCGGATCGCATTGGCATCCCCAGCCGAAGCCATCGATTCCGGTATCGGCATGCTCCATCAGGACCCGTTGGTGTGCCTTCCGCTCACCGTGCTCGACAACTTCGCTCTTGCAAGCCCGGGCCCGGTTCGAATCGATCGCGACGACATGCGCAGCGAACTCGAGAGGGTCAGCGCCGACCTCGGATTCGAGTTCGATCCCTCACGACTCGCCGGAAGCCTCACGATCGGAGAGCGTCAGCAACTCGCCATCACACGACTCATGTGGCTCGGTGCCAAAGTCCTGATCTTCGATGAGCCAACGACCGGGATCTCAGCTACCCAGAGGCTCCAGCTGTTCGCCACGCTCCGGAGTCTTGCAGAGGCGGGCCTCATCGTCTTGTTCGTCTCACACAAACTCGAAGAGGTCGAAGATCTCTGCGACTCGGTAACGGTGATCCGGCACGGGAAGGTCGTCTACAGAGCCGACATGCCGGTACCGGAAGAAACGCTTGTCGAGAAGATGTTCGGAAAGGTCTTCGTCGAACAGGACCACGATTCAGTACCGCTGAGGGACGCGATGCTGCAACTGTCCGACGCCACACTGCAGGAGGGCACAACCAGCATCGAGGGATTGGATCTCGATGTCGCCGCGGGAGAAGTGATCGGTCTCGCCGGTCTCGAAGGCAGCGGACAACGGGCACTTCTCCGAGCCTGCGCAGGCCTGCTCGAACCCGAAACCGGGACCCTCAGTGTGAACGGTGTCAATCTGGATCGCTGTTCGTACCGGGATCATCTCGCCGCAGGTGTCCACTACCTCCCGGCTGGTCGCCTCGAAGAAGGCCTGATCCAGGGGATCTCGATCACCGAGCACCTCGTGCTTGCCTCCGAGGACAAGAGCTTCTTTGTCGATTGGAAGAAGGCCGAGAGGACGGCGATCGACGAGATCGGTGACTACTCGATCAAGGGCCGTCCGAACTCCAACGCAGAAGAGCTGTCGGGAGGGAACCAACAGCGTCTCCTCCTCGCAATGATCCCCGACGATGTGAAGCTCCTCCTGCTCGAACACCCGACACGAGGGCTGGATGTCGAATCAGCTGCCTACGTGTGGACCCGGTTGCTCGCACGGAGATCGAGCGGCACTTCGGTCATCTTCGCGTCTGCGGATCTCGATGAGTTGTTGAGGTACAGCGACAGGATCATCGTCTTCTTCGGCGGCGAGGTGTTCGCTATCGGTGATGCTGCGGACCTCAACGGTGAAGAACTCGGATATCTCATTGGCGGGAAGGAGCGCGTATGAACAATTCGCGCGCAGCCCTCGCCACCTCCGTCGCCGTCCTCGCTGCCATCGCCGTCGGCATTGCACTCCTGCTCGCTGTCGGAGCGCCACCGTTCGAGGCACTGAGCCTGCTCGTCGAGGGATCCTTCGGATCAGCCTCGAAGATCTCGGCCACGCTGCTCGCGTGGTCACCCTTGATTCTTGCTTCGGCCGGCCTCGTGGTCACGTTCGCAGCCGGTCTGTGGAACATCGGTGTCGAAGGTCAGATCATCATGGGAGCGATCGCTGCCTCATGGATCGCGCGTGAGGTTCCCGGGCCCGGTTGGGTCGTTGTCCCCCTGACGATCATCGCTGGTGCCGTCGGTGGGTTGGTCTGGGCGCTGCTTGCCGGAGTACTCAAGACTCACTTCCGCGTCCATGAGATCTTCGGTGGCCTCGGACTCGATTTCGTCGCCGCCGGCATGGCCACATACCTCGTCATCGGCCCATGGAAACGTGCCGGTGTTGCCTCGACCAGTGGTACGGACATCTTCCGGGAGGAAACCTGGATGCCCGAGATCGAAGCCTTCGGCGTCGGATGGCCGGTACTCCCCGTGATCCTGGGAATCATCAGTGTCGTCCTCGTGTGGCTGCTTCTGCGCGGGACGTTGTTCGGCCTCAAGCTGAAGGCTGTCGGCAACAACGCGTATAGCTCGTACCTGAGGGGCATCCCGACGAACCGTTACGTCCTCGGGGCCATGGCCATCGGTGGGGCACTTGCCGGTGTGGCAGGGACCGTCCAGGCAACAGCCTTCCATCACAAGCTCGTACCGGCTGTATCGGGCGGCTACGGGTTCCTTGCGATCCTCGTTGTTCTGCTTGCTGGATTCTCAGCAGTGGCGATCGCTCCGATCGCTCTCTTCTTCGTAGCGATCAGCGTCGGTGGCACCCAACTGGACCTCCGACTGGGTCTCGACTCGGCCTTTGCCGGGGTGCTCCAAGGCATCATCGTCCTGTTCGTCCTCTTCGCCGGAGCGTGGGCAGCAAAGAACCCCGGAGGCACGATGACCCCGCAAGAGGAGCCATAGGCATGGAAGCCACGTTCAACTCCATCGTTGCCGCCGCCGCTCCCCTGATCATCGCGTCCATGGGTGAGACGATCACAGAGAAGTCCGGCGTCATCAACCTCTCCCTCGAAGGCAGCATCAGGCTGTCTGCGATGACCGCATTCGCCGTTGCGTTCTGGGTTGGCCACGCCCTGGTCGGGTTCGTTGCAGCAGCGATCGTCGGCGCAGCCATTGCAGCGATCATCGCCTACTCGAGCATCGGGCTCAAGCTGAACCAGATCGCCGTGGGATTCGTCCTTACGTTGCTCGCCATAGACCTGGCTGCCTTCCTCGGCGATCCGTTCGTCGGCGAACGTGGCCCGAGGGTTCCCCCGCTGAAGATTCCGATCCTCTCCGAGATCCCCTTCTTCGGCAAGGTCCTGTTCGACCAGAACCTGGTCGTGTACGCCAGCTTCATCGCCATCGGTGCGACGTGGTGGTTCTTCTACCGCACCCGCCCTGGACTGAATCTGCAGGCAATCGGGGAACGGCCGGAAGCAGCCTTTGCGAGAGGGATCGCCGTCAACAAATTGCGCTTCTGGTACACGGTGCTCGGAGGCGCCATGGTCGGCATCGCCGGGGCCGCGTATTCACTTGATGTGAAGCTCGGTTGGCGGGAGACCCTGACACTCAACCTCGGCTGGATCGCGCTTGCGATGGTGATCTTCGGTGGCTGGCATCCCCTCCGCGTTGCGCTCGGTGCCTACATGTTCGGAGCACTTCAAGTGTTGGCCTTCCAACTCCAGGACGTCTTCCCCGGTGTGGCACAGGTGCTCCCCGTTGCACCGTTCCCCCTCATGATCCTCGCCCTGGCGTTCGTCTACTCCGATTGGTTCCGAACACTCGGCGATCGGTTCCCCAGGATGAGGAACCTGCTCGGTTCCGAAGCGCCGGCAGGGCTCGGCCAGGTCTTCGAACGCGAGTAAACCTCACGAGTAGGGCAGCATCCTGCTACCTTTCCCGAGCCGCACCGGGCGGAGGCCAGCGCACGATTCTCATCGACAGGCGCTACCCCGGTGATCAATGGCACGGATTCTCACCCGGCTGGAGTGCCTCTTCCACCCGACTCATACCTCACGGCAAGGGCCGAGGGTCGCGAGCGAGAAGGCAAACCAACAACCACTACGGGCTAGGAATCATCATGACCACGACTTTTGCTGACCTCGGGCTGCCCAACGCCCTTGTCACGACCCTCACCAAGCAGGGCTTCACCGAACCGTTCCCGATCCAAGCGGCCACGATCCAGGATGCCGCAGACGGCAGGGACGTTGCAGGCCGCGCTCCTACGGGCTCAGGCAAGACGCTTGCGTTCGGGCTTCCGATCCTTGCGACGGTCGCACAGGCGCAGCCGAACCGCCCAACATCACTCATCCTCGCTCCGACACGTGAACTCGCCGAGCAGATCCGACGCGACCTTGCACCATTCGGCAAGGCGATGCGCCGCCAGGTGTTCGCCATCTACGGTGGTGTCCGTTACCAGGCGCAGAAGGACTGGATGCGCAGAGGCGTCGACGTCCTCGTCGCTACTCCGGGGCGCCTCGAAGATCTCATCGAACAGGGCTCCGTCGATCTCTCAGAAGTGGAGATCGTCGCCATCGACGAGGCAGACCGCATGGCCGACATGGGTTTCCTCCCGGATGTACGTCGCATCCTGAACCAGACATCGAAGGACCGTCAGACTCTGCTGTTCTCGGCAACGCTCGACGGCGATGTAGCCGTTCTCATCCGCGAATACCAGAACGATCCGGTTCGCCACGAAGCGGGAACAGTCGAGTCCGAGGAGATCGATGCAGAGCATCACTTCTGGCTCGTGGACCAGAACGACAAGGTGCGCCACACCGCCAACATCATCGACATGGCAGATCGGTCGATCGTGTTCACCCGGACCCGACACGGTGCAGACAGACTCGCCAAGCAGCTCTCACGTGAAGGCGTCGGAGCGGTAGCGATGCACGGTGGCCGTTCGCAGAATCAGAGACGCAGAGCGTTGCAGTCCTTCGCCAAGGGCGATGCCCAGGCACTTGTTGCCACCGATGTTGCGGCACGTGGCATACACATCGACGCTGTTGCTTCAGTTGTCCACTACGACCCTCCTGCCGACCACAAGGACTACGTCCACCGGTCAGGACGCACAGCGAGGGCTGGCGCTTCGGGAACCGTCATCAGTCTCGTGACAGGAGGCCAGAAACGGGCTGTACGCCGCATCCAGGATCAGCTTGATCTGCGTCACCCGATCGAGAAGCGGAGTCCCGGTAACGCTGAGCGCACGAGGCGCGAGGAACCCCGTCCGACGAAACAGAAGCATCAGAAAAGCAAGAAGAGCCAGAAGAAGACGCCCGAACCGATCAAGAACGTCAACGGTCACCCGGTGCCTCGCGTGACCCAGAAACGGAAGCCGACTCCGGACGGCACACAGAGTCTCCACGTCTCAAATCTGCCGTGGGGTGTCACCGATGACGACATCCGCGTGCTCTTCAGCCCCTACGGCAACGTCAAACAGGCAACGGTGATCATCGACAACCGTGGTCGCTCCAAGGGATTCGGTTTCGTTGACATGCCCCATGCGGACGCCCGCAAAGCAGAGCGAGCGCTCAACGGATCCAAACTCGGTGGTCGTGCTCTCGCAGTGCAACTAGCGGCCCCGCGAGCAAAGAGAAAGTAGACGACATCCGACATCCGACATCGGACATCGGCAGTCGTCAAACGAAGAAGAGGGCCCCGGATGGGGCCCTCTTCTCATTTCAAGTTTGACGACTGCTGTTACCAGCGACCGCCGCCGCCTCCGCCGCCGGAGCGACGTGGCTTGTCCTGGGCTTCGTTGACACGGAGGGCGCGACCGCCCATGTCCTTGCCGTTGAGCTCTTCGATGGCCTTGTCGGCACCTTCGTCATCAAGTTCGACGAAACCAAAACCGCGTGAACGGCCGGTCTCACGATCGAGAATCAGGGCTGCTGACTCGACGGTCCCGTACTCAGCGAGCATGCGCTCGAGCTCGGCTTCATCGACGCTCCAGGGGAGATTCCCCACGTAAAGCTTCTTCATCTGATTTGGCTCCATTCGCCAATAGTCATGACGCATACCTGCGCCTATCTTGCGCTTCGAACCAAAAACAGCGCCGACATGATTGGCTGGTCATTCCCAGCTGGCCAATCGGATGAGAGAGTTCCTAAGCGACATGAAATATAGTGGTCAAATCGATTCGATGGCACCTACTTGTGATCTATTCCCCGAGTGCCCGGTTGAGATCGTCGATGATGTCCCCGACAGATTCGAGTCCAACGGACATCCGTATCAAGCCATCCGAGATACCTGACCGCTGGCGTTCGGTGGGATCAACCACCCGATGTGTCATCGACGCCGGGTGTTCGATCAGCGTGTCCAGATTCCCGAGACTCACGGCTAGCGCCGCGAGCTCGATGCGATCGAGGAACCGGGCAGCAGCGTCATAGCTGCCGAGATCGAAGGCGATCATCGCGCCGAACCCGTCCATCTGTCGTTTCGCCAACTCGTGCTGTGGATGACTGGCGAGACCTGGATAGCGCACGTCGACAACGGACGTGTGACCTTCGAGGAACTCTGCAACCTCCACTGCATTTGCACAGTGCTGACGCATCCGCAATGGAAGGGTCTTCAGTCCCAGATTCGTGAGCCAGCAGTCGAATGGGCCCGGAATCCCTCCCATCGACCGGATCAACGGCTTGATCCGGTCTGCCATGACGTCCGAGTCCCGACTCACCGCGGCACCACCAACAACCGTGCCGTGTCCGTTGATGTACTTGGTTGTGCTGTGGACGACAACGTCCGCTCCGAGACCGAGCGGTCGCTGCAGGACGGGTGTGGCGAAAGTGTTGTCTGCCACGACAGAGGCCCCATGGGCGTGGGCAACCTCTGCAACTGCAGCGATGTCGACAACAGCCATGGTCGGGTTCGCAGGTGTTTCGAGATACACAACGGTTGTCTCGGGTCTCAGACTCAGCTCTTGCTCGAGGCGATCCATGTCGAGAAGCGGGATGCGGGAGTTCGTGACGCCATATTCGGGGAGTACATCGGTGATGAGATGATCCGCTGTTCCGTACAGGACCTGCTGGGCAACAATGTGATCGCCTGCCTTCGCCAGCCCCATGAGTGTCGCGTTGATCGCTGCCATGCCGGAACCGAAGATCTCCGCCGAGACCTGCTCGTCGGCCAGATCGAATCCTTCGAGTGCCGCGATCTTTGCCGCAAGTGCATCGCGAGCTGGGTTCCCGCCGCGCGAGTAAACATACGGGTCGCTCTCGTCTGCCGCCCAAGCCTCCACATCGTCCATGCCGGCAAAAGTGAACGTCGATGTCTGGTAGATCGGTGCGATGTGCGCCCCGGATGAATCGTGGATCTCTCCGGCGTGGATCGCTTCCGTGGCCATGGATTGCATCGACTCGCTGGTCATACGACGTCCTTTCGAGCGTGTTGTGTCCGCAGCACGATACTCGGCAGCATTGGGAGTCTCTGCAGTGAGCGGCTGGTCACCGAGCCGGGAGAGCGAGATAATCGAATCATGGATGGCGTGCTCGACCGCCCGGAGTTGGCTCTACTTGTCGCTGCCTTCGCAGTCGCCGGAGGCTTCACCGTGACGGTATTTGCGAGCCGGCGAGCAGTAGCCAGTGCTGTTCAGATCGCAGCAGGTACTCGCATCCCTCCGTTCGTGATCGGGATCACGCTCCTGTCGATCGGTACCGACCTCCCTGAGATCGCCAATTCGATCATCGCATCAGTATCCGGACACGGGGACGTCAACGTTGGTGACTCCGTCGGATCTGCGGCAACCCAGACAACGCTGGTACTTGGGCTCCTGCCGATTCTGGGTGGTGCGTTCGTATGCGGACGAAAGCGCATTACGACCATCGGAGCGGCAACAGTCGGTGCGCTCGTCTTCGGGGCGTTCCTCATGGCAGACGGCACGCTGAGCCGAGCCGATGCCCTACTCCTCATTGCGGCGTGGCTTGCTGGCAGTGCGCTCGCATGGCTCAAACTACCCCGCTCAGGCGAACCCGCCCTCCCTGTGGCTGCCACTCTCCGGCCCAGGCAATTCGGGATGCTGGCCGGAGCGCTGGGGGTTGTCATCCTCGGTGCATCCTCCGCTGTGTGGGGCCTGACCCGGATCGCCGAGGTACTCTCGACACCCGAATACCTCATCGCATTCTTCGTTGCATCAATCGGAACGTCGCTTCCCGAGCTTGGCGTCGGCCTGAGTGCAATCAGACAAGGTCAGCACGATCTAGCAATCGGCGACGCGCTCGGCTCGAGCTTTGCGGACTCGACGCTTTCTATCGCGGCCGGTCCACTCATTGCGCCCATCGCTGTTTCGACACGGCTGGTCGTTACAGGCTCTCTTGCGGCCGCCGCAGTCATCGCCGTGGTTGTCGCTCTGCTGAGCATTCGCCGACGCCACGATTGGATGAGCGGAGGCGTGCTGATCCTGCTCTATGTCGGGTTCTACCTGCTGTGGTTGGTCGCGTAGGCGTCCCCCTGGGTCGGGGGACCCTCAGAACGGCCTAGAGATCCTTGGTCGCTGCGTCTGGCAGCGGGTCGACGGGCGTGAGACACAGGAACGGGTCGGTCCCGGTTTCTGCGTGGTACCGGTACTCGGCTCCGTCGACCTCGAAGACTGTCAACGATCCGTCGACGAGCGCTTCCGTGTACGCCATACCCTCTTCCGGGCACCCGATCGCCCCATTGGACCACGTCACCTCGTCGAACGACACCCAGTCGATTACGTCTTCCGACACACCAAGGTGCTCCGCGAGATGGGCCGTCGCATAGGCAACCTGCACTGGTATGCCGTCACCGTCGACGAGGCTGTCGCCATCGTCTGCCGCGGGGTTGGGATCGTCTGTCACGACAAGCCCACTCGTTGCAGCATCATTGGATACGTCTCCCCCTGATGCACACGCGGCTGCCACTAGGGCGACTGCGACCACAAGAAGAATTCGGTACTTCATTCTCTCCCCTTTCTGAAGGTCGACGGTTCGACGGAAGAAGTGGTCCGAGAGGTTCCGAGTTTTTCAAAGAATGTTTCGGGAGTCAACATGCACCTCAGAACGTCCTCCCCTTGTGGGAGGACAGGCGAGCCTGCGAGCCAGGAGGGGGATGCAGAGGAGATCAGGTGTCAGGGAGATCAGGTGTCAGGTGTCAGCATCACCCCCCTGCATCGCTCCGCTCTGCCGTCCCCCCATCAAGGGGGAACCCTTCTGTGCTCTCTTCACGGTCCTCCCACAAGGGGGGGACCGTCTTTAGCGGAGGGCTTTGGCGATCTCTTCGAGGATGGCCGGGTCGTCGATGGTCGCGGGCATCTTCCACTCCCGTCCGTCGGCGATCTTACGCATCGTGCCGCGGAGGATCTTCCCCGAACGCGTCTTCGGGAGACGATCGACAACTATCGCCCGTTTGAACGCAGCCACCGGACCGATTCGCTCCCGCACCATTGCTATGAGCTCCGCCTCGATCTCCTCAGCGCCACGATCGGCACCTGCCTGGAGAACGACG
>JBDLJV010000012.1:0-25952 GCA_039714175.1 Actinomycetota bacterium | reverse complement strand
CTCACCGAGACACGCAATGCTGCTCGCGAAGGCGCACGCCTCGCCGTTGTCGACTACGGAACTGCGTCCGAGGTCGCGTTCGAGACCTGCAGCCGTGCAGTGCTGAGTTCTGATGGAGCCGTGGTGAGGGTTAGATCGTTCGGCGACGTCTCGGATCCCATCGCAGATCCGGACGCAAGGGTTACCGTGGACATCACGAACGGCTATGACTCACTCACCGGCTTCTTGGACCCCATCTTCGGTACGGCCACTCTTGATGCTTCTGTCACAATGCGAGCGGAACGTCCGCTGACGACGCTGGGACTGAACGCGGATGGCTCGGAGACATGCCCATGACCTCGTCAACGCGCAGTCGCTTCTTCGCACGAGAAGACGGATCCGTTCTTCCTCTCGTGGCTCTGCTGATCATCGTTCTCTTCGGATTCACCGCGATCGGGGTTGACATCTCCGCTGCATACGCAGAACGCAGACAGGCCCAATCTGCAGCCGATGCAGGAGTCCTCGCGGGTGCTCTCATGTACCTGGACCCGGCCACGGCAACCGGTGACGCAGTAGCGCAGAAGGTCAAGGACTTTGTGGCCCAGAACGCGCCAGGCATTCCCCCAACGGATGCTGATTGGATCGCGTGTACCGATCCTGACAAACCAGCCGAGTATGCCTCGATCGAGAATGCTGGTGGAATCGCCATCAGCGATTGCATCAGCCTCAAGCAGGTTGCGGGCGAGCCTGCTCTGCTACGGGTCAGAATGCCGAACTGGGATATGCCAACATCGTTCGCTGGCGTTATCGGTTTTGATACGGTCGCCGTCTCGGCCACGGCAACAGCAGAACTGCGATATCAGGAGGAGCAGAAGATTCTCCCCTTCTCGATCCCAGCAAATGCAGACACAGAGGAGTGCATGGGGACATCCCCTTCCGGGCTTCTCCCTGGCGACTTCGCTACCGCACCGTGCGGGGGCCCAGCACAGGGCAACTTCGGCCTGATCGAGAGTCCTTGGTTCGGTGCAGGCGATCCGCATTTCACGGATGCCGAAAGGAACTGCGGCAACAGCGGATCCCAGGAGACTGTCGATACACGATCCCTACACCATCTCGCCTACGGACTTGACCACCTCATCACAGCTTGGCCAACTCCGCCGGCGCCACCCGCGGTGGGCAATCAAAACGGTGGCAACGATCCCGGCGCAGACAGTTGCGACAGTGCAGACAACGGAATCGTGCCGTACATCATCGCGACAGACACGGGAAACACGAACTCCCCGGCAGGACGCGCGATTCTCGAAGAGGGGATGATGGGCAACGATCCGTCCATCACTTCCGGCTCTCTCCCAGGCAAGCTCCGCCAGCCATCGTCTCCGTCATCGTCCGGAACTCGAATGGACTTCGTTACTTCCGGTTGGAATCGAAGCCTTGACAATGTCGGCCTCTGGGAGTACCTGACGAACACAGGAACTCCAGCTGACATTTGTGACGACACACAGTTCGACAATGTAGGTTCGAACGCGAGAACCGGACGCGCGCTTACAACCCAGATGATCGACTGCCTGAGAAACGGCAACCGGATATTCGGTCTTGACATCTTGGAGTCCCCCAGATTCGCCGTCGTTCCCGTCCTCAACTACCTGGGCGGAGAGACACCGGGAACCAAATGGTGGGCTGTCCTGGAGCTCAAGCCGATCTATCTCCAATCGTCGTGGTACGACTGCACAAATGGCAGCGACAACGAGTGTCTCTTCCTTCCCGACGATTTCGAGAACCCACCGCCTCCGGCACCCCCGTTCGATCCAACGGATCGTGACCAGTACAGCATCCTCTTCAACCCAGGCGAGGCAGCAGCAGACCAAGGACCGTGCTACCTCGATGCAGGCAGCTGCGTGACTCCGCTCACGAGCAGATTCCAGATGATGGGCATGTCAGCTCTCGTTCTCGAGTGGGACTGGATCCCCGGTGCCGAGAATCAACTCGGTGGTGACGCCCCCTTCGAGGTCTACCTCCACACCAACGAGTAGTCGCGAGCTGGAACTCCGGGTTCCAGCACTCTCAAAACGCGAGCCCTGGCGCCGAGAGTTGCCCTGATATCAGCGCTCTCCCCCCGTAACTGAGAAGTAACACACAAATACTTCAGGCTGTCGGCTCGTCTGCCGATAGAAGGGGTATGTTCAAATCTCGAGTTCGTTCCGAACGTGGTGTTGCGATGGTTGAGATGGCAATCGTCATGCCTCTGTTCCTCATGCTTCTGTTCGGCATCATGGAAGCCGGCTGGGCGTTCAGCCAGCAGGTTGAAATGCGGAATGCAACGCGCGAAGGCGCGCGGCTCGCTGTTGTCGACTGGGGTACCGGTGACCAGGTCATCGACGAAACCTGTTCGCGAGCCGATCTCTCCGGCGCGGGGACAACCTTCACGGTCACGGTCAACACTGAATCCGTCACCGTCAATGCTTCCAAGACGTATCAGTCACTGACTGGAATGATCGACGGCTTCGCAGGCCTCACGATGTCGTCATCGGTCGAGATGCGAACGGAGCGTGCCCTTGACGTGCTCACGGACGCTTCCAAGGTCTGCCCGTGACGATCCGCGATCGGCTCGAGAACGAGGGTGGAGCGATTCTCATCACGGCTGCTCTCTCGCTCGTCGTACTCATGGTGTTCGCTGCTCTGACAGTCGACCTTGGCGCGGCATGGGCTGAGCGACGATACGACCAGAGCGCCGCAGACGCGGCAGTTCTCGCTGCGGCCGTAGAAGCCTCGACACTTGAGGCCGTCACAATCCAGGGCCTCGTGGACGAGGCAATACTCTTCGCGGAGAAGAATCTCAAACGCACGATCACTGCTGCTGACTGGGCGGCATGCGTCGACACCGAACCGCTCTCGTTCCCCGTTTCCGATCCCATCTTCGTTGATCCGATCACCGGAGTGGGCCCAACTCCAGCAACTCAGTGCATCTCGTTCGGCGGACTCGGAAGCTCCGGCACCTTCGAGGAGATCCGGGTCAAACTCCCCGATCAGGTCATCCAGACATCCTTTGCAAGAGTCATCGGCGTCAACACGCTCAGTGTCAGCGCAGCCGCCAACGCCCGGATCGTGATACCCACCGAGGCGGCATCGCCACCGTTCGCCGTGCCGTCCGGGAACTCCGCCGGCGATCAGGTCTGTCTCAAGATCAACTCGAACGGTCCGCCCCTTCCGTACCAGGCAGACGGAGTCGATGTAGGTGTCGATCCTATGTGGCCTGACCCGCTGAACCCGGGGACCGCCGAAACTGACCCCTGCGAGGACCCACGGCCCGCAAGCGAGTTCTTCTTCACGCTCGCCCCATCCTCATACGAAACCTGCAGCGCAACAAGCGAGCAGAAGCTCACCGTTGCAGAGGGAATCGATCACAACCTGTCCTCCTTCGAACCGGATTATGGAACGTCGCTTCAGAGTCCAGTGATCGAAGAGGGGTGCAAGGGAAGCGCCCCGCCACGGTTCTTCCCCAACACGATGCCCCTCGGAACCGGGCTCGATGCCAATGCACTCCAGTGTGGACTGCTCTCGCTCAAGACAGGTGTCTGCGCCTCTGGACCCATCGATACGGAAGGTGAAGTCGCAACACCTCGTTTCCAGCGCGGACCGTATGTGAAGCCCAACACGTTTGCCGGCGAACGGATGGAGAACAAGGCGTTGTGGGACCCCGACTTCTTCCAGCCGGGCGCCTCACCCGCTTCGTGTGCAAACCTGCGCGCGATCGTGGCGGGAGGGGCAGGCGGTTACGACTACTTCGACCTCAAGGAGAGGATGATCGACTGTCTCGAGGATTGGAGCAAGGGTGATGGCCCGATCTTCACGGCAGCCCTCGTCAAGGATTCAGGCCGCTTCGCGTTCCTCCCGTTCCTGTACGAGAGCACGCTCGCAACCAGTCCGGTTCACTTCAACTCCTTCATCCCCGTCTTCCTCCAAAAGCTGTACCAGGTAGGATCAGAGAACGCCCCGACCAAGTGGGACCCGTTCTGCTTCTATCCCGACCCCGGTCCGGACAACTCGGGATGGTTCATGCACGAAGCCGGTCAGGCGTTCAACTGCGGAAAGTCAACTGACAATGTTGATCGACTCAGTGCGATCGTCCTCGCCTGCGGGATGCTGCCAGATGACCTGTGCCTCCCGGACGGACCACCGAACGACCTCACCGGTCAGCCACGCCTCATCATCGAACTGACCCGCTAGCCCACAAGCCGAGCCCAGGGTTCGCGGCGGGAAGAATCGGTATCTCCGGCCCAAAGAACGCGCGACGGATTCGTATTGCACCTATAGGTATAGTGGTTATAGTCTTGCCTAATGATATTCATTAGGCAACGACGAACTTCAGGGTTGGTCGCCACGATCGCTGTTGCACTCGCTCTCGTGGCGACCGCCTGCTCGAGTGGCGACGAGAACGCGCTCACGATCTACTCGGGGCGCAGCGAGGATCTTGTCCAACCGCTCATTGACCAGTTCACCGACGAAACCGGAATCGAGGTCACGGTCCGGTACGCCGGCTCGGCCGATCTCGCTGCAACGATCCTCGAGGAGGGAGAACGATCTCCCGCCGACCTCTTCTACGCCCAGGATCCGGCGTCGCTTGGATCGGTCGCTCTCGCTGGGTTGTTCACCGAGCTTGACGCTGATGTCATTGCTGCCGTGCCGCAACGTTTCTCGGACACCTCCGGCAGATGGGCCGGTGTCTCAGGACGAGCACGTGTTGTCGTCTACGACAGCGCGACCATCGACCCCGCGATCCTTCCCGAATCCGAGGACGGGTTCACGGATTCCGAGTGGGCGGGAAGGGTGGGCATCGCCCCCACCAACGGCTCCTTCCTCTCCTTCGTCGCCGCCAAGATCCTTGCGGATGGTGAGGACGCGACACTCACCTGGTTGGAAGCAATGAAGGCAAACTCGTCGCCGACCTACGCGAAGAACTCCCCGATCGTCGCCGCCGTCAACGCAGGCGAAATCGATGCAGGCCTCGTCAACCATTACTACCTGCTGCGTGCACTTGCCGAGAACCCCAACGAGACCGGGCGCAACTCATTCTTCGCCATCCCAACCGCAGGTTCTCTCGTGATGCCGTCCGGCATCGGCATGCTCGAGACGTCACAGAACAAGGACGCCGCGGCGCAATTCATCCGATTCCTCCACACCACTGCAGCCCAGGAGTACTTCGCCGAGGAGACATTCGAGTACCCCCTCGTCCCGGGAATCCCCGCCAATGAGCAACTCCCTGCCATCGACACGATCCCAACCCCCACTATCGACCTGTCGAATCTCGCTTCGGTTCTCGACCGGGCGACCGACCTGGTCGCTGAGGCTGGCTTGATTTGAGCGACGACACTTCGATCATCGACATCGGCACCGTCGCTGGGACCCCAGCGGTCGGTCCGGGTCGCATGCCGGACAAGGAGCGGAAGGCGCCGTGGTGGCTCTGGACCGCGGCGCTCCTTGTCCTCGCTCCCGTGACGGTCACCATCGTCGCCCTCTTCCTCCGCGCACTCGGTGCATCATCGACCGTCTGGGAGACGCTGCTGAGTCTCCGGACGCTCCAACTCGCTGGTCGTTCGTTTCTGCTCACAGCCCTCGTCACCGTTTCAGCCGTGGCGATCGGCGTGGCGGGGAGCTGGATCCTCACCCGAACCGACATCCGACGCAAGGGACTCTGGGGCGTCGCATTCTCCCTTCCACTCGTGATCCCATCGTATGTGATCGCCATGACCCTGATTTCATCCGGCGGACCACGGGGAATCTTCGCCGACATGACCGGTATCCCCCTCCCCCACATCAGGGGCCTCATCGGCGCATGGATCACACTCACACTCTCGACCTATCCGTACGTCTTCCTCATCACCTCCGCCGCCATGCACAGAACCGACCCAGCTCTCGAAGAGGCAGCTCGAGGTCTCGGATCGAATGCAGGCCGAACGTTCCGCACGATCGTGCTCCCCCAGCTGCGGCCGGCCATCGGTGCCAGCGCGCTCCTCGTCGCCCTCTACACGCTGTCAGACTTCGGATCGGTATCGCTCATGCGACTCGACGTCTTCACACGGGCCATCTACGCCCAGTACTCCGGCAGACTGGACCGGACCCCGGCAATCGTCCTGTCGATCGTGCTCATGGTGATCGCCGGCATCGTCATCTGGTCCGAGCAGCGGGCAAGGGGAAGGGAGGCACTGTTCTCCAGCAAGCCGACGAGACCACCCGCAATCCATCGAATGAGCCGGTCACAACGCGCCGGCGCAACCGGTTTCCTCGCGAGCGTCATCGGTCTCGGCGCCGCTCTTCCGGTTGCCGTGCTCGTGGGATGGGCCGCCCAGGGCGTGGCCACGGGCGACGGCCTCTTCCTCTCATGGTCAGCGATCACCGGATCTCTCAGCGGCGCGGCGCTCGCAGCTCTGCTGGCAATGGCGGCCGCCGTTCCGATCGTTGTGCTCAGCGTCCGGTACCGCTCCCGCAAGACGGTGTGGCTCGAACGATCCGTCTTGTTCGTGTTCTCGCTCCCCCACCTCACCATCGCCATCGCTGTGGTTGCCTTCACCGTCAGGTACACACGACCCGTCTACCAATCGTTACTTGTCCTCGTGGTGGTGTACGCGGCGATCTTCCTCGCCCAGGTGACCGGCCCCGCACGCGCATCGCTACTCCAGATCGACCCGACCCTCGGCGATGCCTCCCGCTCTCTCGGGCATGGCACATTCGGGACGATGATGCGGGTGACGGTTCCCATGATCTCCAAGGGCCTGCTTGCCGGCGGCGCACTCGTGTTCGTGACGACGCTCAAGGAGCTTCCGGTGACGTTGCTTCTTGCCCCGACCGGATTCACAACACTTGCGGTGCGTATCTGGGCCGCCGCCGACGAACTGCTCTACGCCCGAGCCGCCTCTTCAGCGCTCCTCCTCATCGCCATCTCCGTCGTCCCCATCTACTACCTCACGATCCGCCCGAAGGAAGCGATCAGTTCATGAGCCAGCCAACAATTGAAGTTACGGATGCCACCGTTCGGTATGGATCCACGACTGCGATCGATCGTCTCAATCTCACAGTCGATGAAGGCTCGCTTGTAGCGATCGTCGGACCCTCCGGCTGTGGGAAGACCACCGCGTTGCGGTCCATCGCAGGTTTCGAACAGCTCGCGGAAGGGACGATTTCGATACGAGGCAGCATTGCTTCCGACAAGACCAAGACCGTCCCTCCGGAGCAACGCAAGGTGGGCATGGTCTTCCAGGAGTACGCGCTGTTCCCCCACATCTCGGTCGCCGAAAACGTCGGCTACGGAGTCCGGGGATCCCACAGGGGTCACCGGGTTGCTGAAGTGCTCGAACTCGTTGGCCTTCAGGGCCATGGTGCCCGATTCCCTCACGAGCTCTCCGGTGGAGAGCAACAGCGAGTTGCTCTCGCGCGAGCACTGGCACCCGAGCCCGACGTTGTCCTCCTCGACGAACCCTTCTCGAACCTCGACGCGCCCCAGCGTGAGCGCATGCGACGCGAACTACGGAAGATCCTCAAGACTGCACGTGTCACGGCGATTCTGGTGACGCACGATCAGGCAGAAGCGCTTGCCATCGCCGACGCCATCGCTGTGATGCGTGACGGACAGATCCTGCAATCGGGAACACCGGATGATGTCTATGAAGCTCCCGTGGACACGTGGGTCGCTCAGTTCCTCGGGGATGCAACCCTCTTCAACGGTTCGGTCAGGAACGGCAAGATCGCGACCACGCTCGGACCCATTACAGCCGGGCTACCCGACGGAAGCCGCGCCACGGTAATGGTTCGACCGGAGTGGCTCCTGCCGACGAAGAACGATTCCGGCGTTGGCCTTGTCGTTGACAGGGAGTTCTATGGCCACGACCAACGAGTCGAGATCCGGTTCCCGGATGACACGATCGTCGATGCCCTTGTCCCTACACGGAAAGCAATCCACGTCGGTGACACGGTCGACATCGAGCTCGCTGATGCGAGGGTGTATGAGGATTCGGCCGATCGTTGATCGGCGACAAGAGATGCGCCTTCGGCGCATCGACAAGAGCTGACCTTCGGTCAGCGACCAGAGATACGGCGAAGCCGTATCGACAGAAGATCCGGAGGCCCGTATCGATTCAGACCGTGAACCGGCTTCTCTCAATCCTCGGAGTCGAGGAGGCCCCAGTCATCGTCGTCACCATCCGACGTCGGGCCGTCGATCGACTTCGGGCCCTGCTCAAGGGAGCGGAGTTCCGCTTCCCACTCTGATTGGAGATCACGATCGGCAGGTACCGCATCATCGTTGACGGGCGACGGATCTCTCTCGATCCGTTCCGGTGCGATTCCGGCATCGTCGCCGAACGAGATCACAACCTCACCATCCACGCCATCTGACCCGGCAAGCGGACTCGGCGGCGGAGGACCCTCGGACCCAGCATCGATCAGCGACGGCTCGGATTGCGGAAACACGGGCGCTATCGGGTCCGGATTCTCGACTCCGGGCTCCGGATCCCGGGACGGGGCCAGAGGTGGCTCCCAGTCCTCGGGGATCTCCTCCTTGACAATGAGTGAAGCAGGCAGGAGAGCTGCGGGGGTTGGGTCCCCACGCCGGGCAGCGAACAGGCCGAGCACCCAGGCTCCAACCCCCCAAACGAACGCGAGCAGATAGAGGAAGCCGCCAACGACCGGAATCGCCCAGATACCCAGCCTCCACAAGATGGCACCGACAACGAACGCACCGAACAACCCGCCTCGGTTCCAAAGCACGCGATTCCCCAGTGCTGTCACAGTTGGGACGGGACCGATGATGAAGGCAATGCCGATGAGAAGAATGCCAATGGCAGCCACCGGCAGTCCAACGAGCGTCACTGCGACAAGAAGGATCGCTGCGGGGAACACGATCACGGTCCCCAAGCCGACAAGGAAGGATCTGACGGGCTTGCGCAGGATCACGCCAACGGCACGGCTCGACGATGACCGCAGGAGCCACAACGTCACAAGTCCGGTCACGACGAATCCGAGAAACGAGATCACCGAGGCGAGGCTCAGGATGATCCCGTAGATGAAGTTGCTCTGAGCAGGAAGGCGCGTCACAGTTCCGGTGATCGCTGCAGCCGCATCAATGTCCGCCTCGGTAGCGGATCGATACAGAACGTCTCCACCAATCACGGCATCCCGCCCGATATCAAGACCCTGCACCGCCATGTCGACGTCACCGCCGACCCCGCCGTTGACCGCAGCCCGCATCGTCCTCCCACGCACATCCCTACCAACATCGCCGTTGACCGTGAGTGCCCCACCGAATGCCATGACATCCCGCCCAACTACGCCCGACGGATCGAGCACCACAGATGGAGCCGCCATGAACACATCGCCCTCCACAGTGCCGGCGACATGCAGCGTCCCAGCCGTTCCATTGAGGGAACCACCGACCCTGGCGCCTTCGGCGATCCTCACGGTTCCGACCGTGAACACGGACACCGAGCCTGTCACCTCGCCCGAGATCGTCAGGTTGCCGGAGAAGATCACCAGGTCGCCGTCGATGACCCCCTCAACCTGGCCAGAGGTCGCCGTTACGTACTGATCCTCGGTCACAGTGTCGGTGTCGGAGACGATGTATCGGTCGGTGGTTACGAGCGCGGCGAACGATGTGAGCGATCCGATGAGAACGGCAACGACCGCTACGAAGCCGAGCGCGAAGAATTGGGTCGGGGATTGAACCTGGTTGTTAGAGCGGTAGTGCGTCACGAACCACATCGAGTAGCGGCCAAGGAACAATACCGAACACGACCGTGACTGCGGTGGAGATCACAACGGCGAACCTTGCGGAGAGACTCGGCTCGATAGCTGAATCGTCATCACCCGCCGAGAAGATCGCGGCAACCACACGAAGGTAGAAAGCGAGGCCGATCACCGTGGTGAGTGTTCCGATCATGACCAGCCACATGTATCCCGCATCGCCGGCAACCACGAACGCATACACCTTGCCGACGAATCCGGCGAAGAACGGCATCCCGGACATGCCGAACATGATGATCGCCAACAACCATCCCGTCTCGGGTGACCGCTTGGCCAATCCCTTGAAGGCGTCGATCGGGGCGCTCGAGGATTCCGGTCCCTGGACGATCGAGACGACTGTGAAGGCTGCAACGACCATGAAGGCGTACGTTGCAACGTAGAACCACATGGCTGGCACGCCCTCGATGCCCCCTACGAGCGTCGCTAGTAGATATCCGGAGTGGGCAACGCCCGAATAGGCGAGCAGTCGCTTCAGATCCTTCTGGACAAGAGCCATCGTCGTACCCAGCACCATGGAGATCGCAGCGATCACGGCGATGATCGGTGCCCATGTGTCGATCTGTGAGATCACGCCGCCAACGAAGATCCTGGCCAGTGCTGCAAACCCGGCAACCTTGACACCAGCAGCCATGAGACCAACCGCGGCACTCGGTGCACCCTGGTAGACATCAGGTGCCCATTGGTGGAACGGTGCAGCAGAGATCTTGAAGAACAGGCCAACGAGCATCAGGGCGAGACCTGCGAGCAGGATGCCCGGCTCGGTAATGATCGTCAGCGAGAAAAAGTCCCTGATGGAGTTCGCACCCAACAGCGTCAGCGAGCCAGTGGCGCCGAAGGTGAGCGCAACGCCGTAGAGGAACATTGCAGAGGCGAGTGAACCAAGCAGGAAGTACTTGAGGGCTGACTCATCGGACTCCTTCGATCCCCTGATGAACCCGGCGAGGATGTAGAAGCTGATCGAAGCAGTCTCCAGGCCGATGAAGATCACGATGAGGTTCGGTGTCGCCGTCATCATGTGGAGACCTGCCACTGCGAGCAGGGTCAGTGCAACGAACTCGGCAGAGCGCCGCCCGAGCTTCTCAACGAGATCCCAGGAACCGAGCAGTGCGACGAAACCAACGAGACCGAGCACGATCGAGGCGAACGCCGAGAAACCGTCCATGACGACCATCGGGGAGCGCATGATCTGCATCTCCTGGGTGGAGAAGTAGAGTCCCCCGCCGTTGTTCGTCACATCGATCCACTGTGCAAGACCGGCGACGGACGACAGAAGGAACGTGAGACCCGCGATCGGTCCCCACACACTGCGCTTCTGTCCTGCGACGACAGCGACCATCAGGATGATGAGTGCACCGGCAAGCTGGATGACCTCGAATGCAACCGGGAGGAACGCTGCGTTCTGCATCAGTTGTCCTCCCCGTTCTCGTGTTCAGGTATCTCTGACTCCTCGCCGTGGCCGCCATCGGCATGATCAGCGTCATAGTCGACATGAACGACACCGGTGATCCGGCCATGCTCGGGAACCTCGAAATCGGTTGTGGCCTCGATGCGGTCGAGGATGATCTCAACTGACGGCTCGACCCGGTCGAACACGGGCTTCGGGTATACACCCATGCCGATGATCAATACGACCAACGGGATCAGGATCGCAAGTTCTCGGAAATTGAGGTCCTTCAGGGCTTCGAGCTTGGTGTTCGTAACAGGCCCCGTGAACACTCGCTCGTATGCCCACAGCAGGTAGATCGCAGCGAGGATCACGCCGGATCCCGCGATGATCGTGAGCACCGGCAGCGTGAGATATGAACCGATGAGGATCGTGAACTCGCCGATGAACCCTGACAGTCCCGGCAATCCGGCAGAAGCGAACGCAGAGAACAGGAAGATGCCGGCGTAGATAGGCATCACCTTGCCGAGACCACCGTAGTCGGCGATCTTGCGGGTGTGCGTCCGCTCGTAGATCATGCCGATGAGGAGGAACAGTGCACCCGTGGTCAATCCGTGGCTGATCATCGTGATGACCGAACCCGACAGCCCCTGCGTGGTCAGGGCGAACGTACCGAGGACGATGAAGCCCATGTGGCTCACGGACGAGTAGGCGATCAGGCGTTTGATGTCCGGCTGAACGATTGCGACTGCGGCGCCGTACACGATGCCGATCACGCCGAGAATCGCCAGAGCGAGCGCAAGCTTGACCGTTGCCTCAGGGAACAGCGTGAGGTTGAACCGGAGGAATCCGTAGGTACCCATCTTCAGGAGTACGCCGGCAAGGATCACGGAACCAGCTGTCGGAGCTTCGGTGTGTGCATCAGGGAGCCATGTATGGAACGGGAAGAGCGGCACCTTGATGGCGAAGGCGATCCCGAACCCGGCGAACAGAACCAATTGGGCTGTCGAACTCAACTCGATCTGGAGCATGTTCCGGAAGTCGAAGTTCGCGAGTGTCCCCATCTGGTCGCCTGTCATGATCCCGATGGCGACAATCGACGCGAGCAGGAATGCTGAACCGACGGCTGTGAACAGAACGAACTTCAGCGATGCATATGCCCGGTTCTCGGAACCCCACAGCGAAATGAGCATGTACATCGGGATCAGCACGATCTCGAAGAACGCGAAGAACACGAAGAGGTCGAGCGCAAGGAAGACACCGAGGACACCCGTCTCGAGGATGAGCATCAGGATCATGTAGGTCTTCACCCGGTCGGTGATCGAACGGGAGGCCGCAAGGGAGATCGGGAAGAGCAACGCCGTGAGTACGACCATGAACAGCGAGATACCGTCGACGGCAAGCGTCCAGGAGATGCCCACCGCACTGATCAATTCGACATGCTCACCGAACTGAAACTCCGCCGACCCTGATGCGAAGTTCCACAGCACATACAGGGCAACCACGAGTGGCGGCATCGACATGACGATCGCCATCGGGTAGATGAGCTCGCTGCGCTGCTTCGGCAACAGGCCCACAACGAGCGCTCCGATGAGCGGAAGAAGAATGAGGATGCTCAGAACGGGCATCAGAACCCTCCCCCGACTGCAAGGAATACGACGATCAGGAGTACGCCGGCGACGGCGAGACCACCTGCATAGCCGCGTACCTGGCCGCCCTGGAATCGTGCGAGAAGGGCGCCGAACGCGGTCACTCCATGTCCGATACCGTGAGCCGCGCCGTCGATGACCTTCGGATCCATTGTCTCTGCCGACCAGTCTGAGGCCGCCTTGCCCGGTGCAACGATCACCTTGCCGTAGAAGTCATCCACACCGAAGGCTGCGAGTGCACGCTCCCAGAATGGGCCGTCCTCTGCGGGCAGCTCCTCGACGTTGTAGGAGCGCCAGCCCCAAGCGATTCCGGCGATGGCTATGGATAGCGCCAGTACCGCGAGGGCGAGAATCATGCCGTCAGACAAATGCATCTCGTGTTGGATCGTCTCGAACGACGGGTGCAGGAAGTGCTCGAATGCGAGGCGTGCGGGCGTGTTGACGAGGCCTGCGGTGACCGTGAACACACCAAGAACCATCAGCGGGATGGTCATCGTGTATGGCGACTCATGCGGATGGACGCCGTCGTCCCAGCGCGGCTCTCCAAGGAACGTCATTACGAAGAGCCGTGTCATGTAGAACGCTGTCAGGAGGGCAACCAACAGGCCGATCACCCACAGGACAAGGAACGCTCCACCCTTGTCGAAGGTTGCTGCGAGGATCTCGTCCTTGGACCAGAACCCGGACAGTGGGAACACACCGGAGATGGCAAGCCACGCGGCACCCATCGTGATGAACGTGATGGGCATCTTCTTGCGGAGACCACCCATCTTCGTCATCTCTTGTTCATTGGCCATCGCGTGGATCACAGATCCTGCGCCGAGGAAGAGCAGAGCCTTGAAGAAGGCGTGGGTGGCGAGGTGGAAGACGCCGGCCGTGTAGGCCCCGACACCAACGGCGAGGACCATGTAGCCGAGTTGGCTGATCGTCGAGTATGCCAGCACCTTCTTGATATCTGTCTGAGCAATGGCGATGAGGGCGGCAACGAGTGCCGTGAGCGTTCCGACGACAGCAACTACGGCTCCGGAGACCGGCGCCATCTCGAACAGGACAGCCGACCGGGCGATCATGAAGACGCCCGCGGTAACCATCGTTGCTGCGTGGATGAGGGCCGACACCGGCGTCGGGCCTTCCATGGCGTCCGGAAGCCAGATGTACAGCGGAATCTGTGCCGACTTGCCCGTTGCACCGACGAAGAGCAGGAGCGTGATCGCCGTTGCCGTCCCCACCGTGATCGCCGTCGGTGCTGCCGCGAAGATCGCATGGAAGTCGAACGTGCCGAACGAAGCGAAGATGATCATGAGTGCGACGAGGAATCCCCAGTCGCCGATGCGGTTGACGATGAATGCCTTCTTGCCGGCCGCTGCGGCAGAAGGCTTGGTGAACCAGAAGGAGATGAGGAGGTACGACGACAGGCCCACGAGCTCCCAACCGATGAACATGACTGCGTAGTTGGCTGCAAGTACGAGGATCATCATCGAGGCGATGAAGAGGTTCAGGAACGCGAAGAACCTGGGGTATCGCTCGTCCCCGTGCATGTAGCCGATCGAGTAGAGATGGATCAACGCACCGACGCCTGTGACAACCATCGTCATCACCGACGAAAGCGGATCCCAGAGGATTGCAAAATCGGCGCCGACAATCGGGATCCAGGAGAAGAGATAGACCGTCTCGGCGTGCGCTTCCCCGCCCATGAATGCCACCGTCCCTGGGACGGCGATGAGCCATGAGACCGCTACGAGGCCGAAGCCGAGCCATCCAGCGATCGGCTCACCGATGCGCTTGCCGAACAGGATGTTGATCACTGCCCCTGCGAGGGGGAGAGCAATGACGAGCCAGAGGAGATCAGTCATACCTAGCCCTTCATCTCCGCGAGTTCGTCAACATTGGCACTGGCCCGTGTCCTGAACACGGCCACGATGATCGCAAGCCCGATTGTCACCTCGGCTGCGGCAACCACCATCACGAAGAGCGCAGCCACCTGGCCTTCGATGAGACCCAGTTCCTTGCTCACGGCCACAAACGTGAGGTTCACGGCATTGAGCATCAACTCGATCGACATGAACATGACGAGAGCGTTCCGCCGGATGAGGACACCCGCCACTCCTATCGAGAACAGGCCTGCGGCGAGGAGGAGATACCAGGTGATCGTGACGGTCATTCCGCCACCTCCTCAGCCGGTGCTTCTCGGTAGTAGGCCAGGGCGATCGTTCCGAGAGCTGCGATCGTCAGCAGCATCACGGTTGACAGGAATATGATCGTCCACGTGCCGAACAGTTCGTCGGCAACTGCCTCCACGGTGCCGTTGAGGTTTGGTGTGCCGAAGGTGCTCGAACCGGTGATCCACGCTGCCCGACCGGCGAGGGCAAGAGAGGCAAAGAAGCCGACGGCGACAACGGCAGTCGAAATCCGTTGGGCCGGCACCTGTGTGCCGTAGGCGTCGGATGTGTCCACGCCGATGAGCATGATGACGAACAGGAACAGCGTCATCACAGCACCTGCGTAGATGATCACCTGCACTGCAGCGATGAAGTGGGCATCAAGGGCGACGTACATGACGGCGACGGCGAACATGGTCGCCAACAGGCCCATTGCGGAGTACACCGGATTCGAAGCAGCGACCATTCCGACAGCTCCGACAAGGGCAACCGCGGCAAAGATGATGAAGACGATCGTCTCAGCCATCATCCCCTCCCTCGTCTGTCGATGTCGACTGGCCCTTCTCCGCAGGGAGATGGCCAGTGCGTGCGGATGGTGACCACTGGATGACGCCTTCGTACTCGGCACGTCCGGAAGGGGAGGTTGCCCGCATCCAGCCGTCGCCGATCTTCAGCTCCTTCAGATCGATGAGATTGGAATCGGGTTGGGGGTGATTCGGTGTTCCGTCGGGCTCCACCAGGAGTTCAGCCTTCGTGTAGATCCCATCCTCGCGGTCGGTGACGGACATCTCGAAGAGGTGCGTCATCGTGATCGCTTGCGTGGGACAGGCCTCGACACACATTGCGCAGTAGATGCAGCGCAACATGTTGATCTCATAGACGAATCCGTATCGCTCACCCGCGCTGACGGGGTCGTCGGCCGGATTGTCCGCGCCGCGGACGTAGATGCAGTTCGCCGGGCACACACCGGCGCAGAGTTCGCAACCGATACATTTCTCGGAACCGTCGACGTTGCGGTTCAACACATGACGACCGTGGAAGCGTTCCGGCTTCACGCGTTTCTCGTCGGGGTACTTGCGGGTCAGCCGTGGCTTGGTGACCTGACGCATCGTCACCGCGAACCCGCGGAATGGGCCCAGGAGATCAGCGAACCAGCTCATCGAATCCTCCTCATACCCATGGCAATCCGAACTCTCGGAATCCCAGCGCAAGTGCGACGAGAATGATCCATGCAAGGGACACAGGGATGAGCTTCTTCCAACCGAAACCCATCAGGTGGTCGTAGCGCATCCGGGGAAGGCTCGCCCTCACCCATACGAAGAACAGAACGAACATCCAGGTCTTCGCGAGGAACCAGATGATCGGGAGGATCGAGCGGACGATTGTCGGACCGAAGACCGGACCGCCCCAGCCGCCGAAGAACAGTGTCACGGTAAGGGCTGAGATGTTGAAGACGTTGATGTACTCGGCGAGGAAGAACAGAGCGAACCGCATGCCTGAGTACTCGGTGTGGAAGCCACCAACGATCTCCTGCTCGGCCTCGACCAGATCGAAGGGTGCTCGGTTCGTCTCTGCGAATCCTGCAATGAGGAAGATGACGAATGAGGGAACGAGAACGATGTTCCACACACCGAGGAACCCGAGGAAGTTCCCCTGCTGGGCCTCGACGATCCCGCTCATCGACATGGTTCCGGTGAACATCACGACCGGAACCAGGGCAAGTCCCATGGCTGCTTCGTACGAGATCATCTGGGCTGATGCACGAACCGAACCAAGGAGTGGGTATTTCGAGCCGGATGCCCAACCAGCAAGCGTGATGGCATACACGGCGATTGACGACACGGCGAGGATGTAGAGAAGTCCGACGTTGAGGTCCATCACCTGGAGCGTGTACTCGTTTCCGAAGAGTTCGATGGGCGCGCCGATCGGGATCACGAGGAACATCAGGAAGGCGGTGACCATCGAGATGATCGGGGCTGCAAGGTACAACCCGAACTCTGCCTTGTCGGGGGTGAGTGACTCCTTGAAGAACGACTTCAGACCGTCAGCAAGCGTCTGGAGGATTCCCCAGGGCCCGGCACGATCGGGTCCGACCCGGTTCTGGAGGTCGGAGACGAACTTGCGTTCCACCCAAACAAGCAGCAACACCGTGACGAGGAGGAACCCGAATGCGGCAAGGACCTTGATGATGGCTTCGATGAAGAGGCTCATGCATCACCTCTGACGGTCTCGACACGGATGGCGCCGGTTGCAGCCAAGTTCTTCGTCTCGTTGAGATTGCGAGGGAGGACAACCGAACGCTGGACGACGTCCGGATCGATGACCACGGGGAGTTCCAGGTTTCCGACATGGACCATCTGCCCATCAGTGACTGCGATGGAGGAAGCATCCTTGGGGTGCATCCGCACAGCGGCGTGTCCGGCGAGGGGGGCAAGGATCTCGGTGTTGCGTACGACCACGGAGTCGTCGTACAGGGAAGGCACAAGGTGCAGCGTGAACCTGTCTGTGACGACCGGGACGCTCACATCGGCTGGCGTATGGACAAGCGGCTGGGAATCACTCTCGAGGGGGGCGATCGCGCCTTCGTCGCCGGCTTCGAAGGTCAGGAAGTCGGCAGTGAGTCCGGCGTATGTGGGTGCGACGGCTGCGATTTCCCTATTGATGACCTTCCAATCAGCGGCGTTGAGCTCTGTCCCCATGAGACGACCGATACTGTCAATGGCCGAAGCAACAGACATCGATTGACCACGTGGCGGAATGGCACGACCCAGGTGCTGGACGCGTCCTTCAAGATTCGTGGCTGTTCCTTCGACCTCGCCCCAGACGGCTGCCGGGAGGATGACGTCGGCACGCGCAGAGGAATCCGTGATGAACGCATCGAATGCGACCGTGAATTCGGCCGTATCGAGGGCGCGAGCGGCGAGCTCGGGGTCCGGGCAGTCCCGGACGGGGTCAGCGCCGGTGAGGATGAGCGCTCGCAGGTCACTGTCGGCGAGCGCTTCGAGCATCTCCATCGTGTCCTTGCCGGTGTCGACAGGCAAGGGGCCCCAGGCGTACTCGAGTTCGGACACGGCCGATTCGTCCTCGGTGCTCACACGACCGGGGAGGAGGTTCGGGGCAAGACCCATGTCAAGCGCACCGAAGATGTTGCCTCGGGCAAGGAGCGGCAGGACCTTCGCATCGGGGAGGGCTCCGGCGTACGCAGCGACGGCCTCGACGAGCTTCGGGTCCTCGGCAAGGGAGGAACGGCCGACAAGCGCCACAATCGGACCCGATGCCAACGCTTCGGCGACTGCGGAATGGTCTCCATCGCCCTGACCGAGCTTGCGCAGGGTCTCGGCGCCCGAACCTGCACGGTATCGGACGACATGGGTGGCGATCGAGTCAAGACCGGTTGCGTAGGGGCTTGCGACGACGAGTGTGGCTCCGTTGCGGACCGCCTTGCGAACCCGCAGGTAGAGAACAGGAAGCGTTTCCTTGATATCCGGACCCCACACGAGAATGGTTGCGGCGGAGTCGAGGTCGTCGATGCGCGCCCGGTTCACTACCGCGGCGGCGAGGTGCGGATCGATTCCGTCCCCGACCTGTGCATCGATATGCGGCGAACGGATCACGCTGCGTACGAATTTGCCGAGGGCGAATGCTTCCTCATTCGTGCTGTGTGCTCCACCGATCGCTCCGACCTCTGTACCGATAAACGATCCGAGCTTGGATGAGACCAGTTCCAAGGCCTCTCCCCACGACACCTCGTTGAACGTGTCGCCGTCACGCACGAGCGGCGTGGTGACGCGGGCGCCCGAGGAGAATGCGGCGAAGGCGAAGCGATCCTTGTCCGAGAGCCAGCCTTCATTCACCGAGTTGTTCTCTGCTCCGTAGACACGCACGATCTTGCCGCGCGAGGTATGGATTTCGACGTTCGAATGCATCGCGTCGATGAGTGAGACGGACCTGGTCGATTCGAGGTCCCAGGGCCGCGCCTTGAACCGGTAGTCGACCGAGGTGAGAGCACCGACGGGGCATGCCTGGACGGTATTGCCCGAGAAGTACGAGGAGAAGGGTTCGTTGGGGAACGTGTTGATCTGCACGTGGCTGCCACGCTCGATGAATTCGATGAGGGGGTCGCCGGCAATGTCGTCGGCGACACGGACGCACCGGTCGCACAGGACGCACCGCTCACGGTCGAGCAGCACCAGGTCCGATACCGGCATCGGCTTGGTGTAGGTCCGCTTCTCCTCGATGAACCGGCTCTCGCCGCGACCGTAGGCAACGGCCTGGTCCTGGAGTGGGCACTCGCCACCCTTGTCACAGACGGGACAATCGAGCGGGTGGTTGATGAGGAGGAATTCGAGAATGCCCTCCTGGGCCTTCTTCACGACGTCAGATTGGGTGTCGACGACCATGCCGTCGGAAACGGGCATGGTGCACGATGTCATGAGTGCCTTGCCCCGTGGTCCTTCGACCTCGACGAGACACATGCGGCATTTGCCGACGGGTTCGAGCTTGTCGTGGTGGCAGAAGCGGGGGATGTGTTCGCCGACGTTCTCGGCGGCCGTGATGAGGCGTTCGCCGGCTTCGACCTCGTGGGTGACGCCGTTGATCGTGATGGAGACGGTGTTGTCAGCCAACGGCCACCTCACTTCCTGCGATCATCGCTTCAAGCTCAGGCATGAACCACCGGGTGATCGATGTGATCGGTGACACGGCCGATGGTCCGAGCGGGCAGATCGTGGTCATTGCAGGTGGCCAAGCAAGCCCCGGTGAGATCCCGTTCGAGATCTCAAGGAGAAGGTCGACGTCGGAAGGCTGACCGTTGCCATCGAGGATCCGCTTGAGGACGGCCTCGAGCCACGACGTTCCTTCCCTGCACGGTGTGCACTGGCCACATGACTCGTGTGCGAAGAACCGCACAAGGCGGTGCGCAGCGGCAACGACGTTCGTTGTCTCATCCATGACGATCACAGCGCCTGCTCCGAGCATGGAGCCGTTGGATGCAACATCGTCGATCGTGAACAGGGTGTCGAGATGCTCTGAAGGAACGAACCACGGGGCAGATGCTCCGCCGGGGATCCAGGCCTTGAGCTCCTTGCCATCAGGGATGCCACCGGCGATGTCGTAGATGAACTCACGCCACGTCATGCCCAGGACGATCTCGTAGTTGCCGGGCTTGTTGATGTGGCCCGAGATGCTGACCATCTTCGTACCGGAGGAACGCTCGGGGCCGATGGCTGCATAGGCGGCGCCACCGTTCGTCGTGATCCACGGAACGTTGGCGATCGACTCGACATTGTTGACGATCGTCGGTTTGGCGTAGAGACCCTCGACAGCAGGGAACGGCGGCTTGAGACGGGGCTCTCCGCGACGTCCCTCGAGGCTGTTGAGAAGAGCGGTCTCCTCGCCACAGATGTAGGCGCCGCCACCCATGTGAACCGTGACATCGAGTGAGAACTCAGAACCGATCACTGACTTGCCGAGATAGCCCGCAGCACGGGCCTCGTCGATCGCGCTTTGCATGCGGCGGGCAACCTTCGGGTACTCACCGCGGATGTAGACGAATGCGTGGTTCACACCAAGGGCATAGCTGGCGATGATCATGCCTTCGAGGAGCTGGTGAGGATCTCGCTCGGCGAGTTGCCGGTCGTTGAACGTCCCGGGCTCAGATTCGTCGCAGTTGACCACGAGATATCGGGGCTCGGCAGGTGCAAGGAACCCCCACTTGACGCCCATCGGGAAACCCGCGCCTCCTCGGCCGCGCATGTTGGAAGCCTTCACCTCTTCGGTGATCTGCTCTGCGGTCATCTCCCTGATGGCTTTGCGCAGCGCTTCGTATCCGCCGGTGTTGAGGTACCGATCGAGCGTGTGGCTGTCCAGCGGGTGGGCGTCCATGCGAGCGGTGAGGATCTTGTCGGTCATCGACCCTCCTTTGCGGACCCGAAGACGCCGAATGCGGGCACCGGACGAATGGCACCCATGGTGTCTGCGGGACCCCAGTCGAAGGACTGCTGGCCTCCGAAGAGTTGTTGCATCTCGTCGGCGAGCACAACCTCGGGCTTCGTGTCCTCGAGCCACTTGATGAGGGCCTCGGCCTTGTCGGGGGTGACACCCTCGATGAGCTCGTAGTTCACCTGCACTGCCGGCGCGCCACCGCATGCGCCAATGCACTCGACATGTTCGACTGAGACGGAGCCATCCTCGGTCGTCTCGCCGCTGCGGACGCCCGTGGCCTCCTCGACGGCTTCAAGCACATCGTCGGCTCCCCTGAGGAAACATGAGATTCCGGTGCAGACAGATACGAGGTAGTCACCGACCGGCTCACGCTTGTACATCGTGTAGAAGGACGCCACGGACTTGACCTGGATCGGTGTGATCTCGACAAGATCGGCAACCTCACGCATCGCATCCTCGGACGCATACTCATGCTCGAGGCTCGCAACGTACAGGAGGGGCATGACCGCCGACCGCTTCTCGGGATAGGAGGCAAGGATGTCCTTGGCCCGTTCCTGGTTCTCGGGGCTCCAGTGTGAAATCGTTGCGGTCATCGGTCGACATCTCCCAGAACGGGATCGGTCGATGCAAGCGCTGCGATCACATCGGCGACAAGGGAGTCAGACATCATTGCTGGCAGTGCCTGGACCGCGGCAAACGACGGGGCCCGCCAACGCATGCGCCACGGATTGGGTCCACCCTTGGACACGATGTGGCATCCGAGTTCCCCGCGGGGACCCTCGACAGCCTGGAAGGCAACCCCGGGTGGGACGTTGATGCCTTCGGTGAAGAGTTTGAAGTGGTGGATCAAGGCTTCCATCGACTCGTCGATGCGGGCCCGCGGCGGCGGGGTCACCTTGGGGTCGATGCTGCGGTAGTCGCCGAGAGGAATGGTGTCGAGCACCTGTTCGGCGATCTTGAGCGACTCACGGATCTCGTCGATGCGCACCTTGTACCGGTCGAAGGCATCGCCGTGCTTCCCGACGGGCACGTCGAATTCGTACTGGTCGATGCCGCAGTACGGATGTTCCTTGCGGAGGTCCCAGTTGACACCGGATGCCCTTGCGACCGGACCTGTGATGCCATACGCCTTGACCTCGTCAGGGGTCAGTACGCCGACGCCCAGCGTGCGGTCGAGCCAGATCGGGTTCTCGTTGAGGAGTTCCTCATACTCGTCGACGCCTTCGTTGACGAGCACGATGATCTGCCTGACATCGTCCTCCCACCCATCGGGGAGATCTGCTGCGACCCCGCCCGGACGGATGTAGTTGTGGTTCATCCGCAGTCCGGTGACCTTCTCGAAGAAGTCGAGAACGTATTCGCGCTCGCGCCAGCCGTAGATCATCATCGACAGGGCGCCGACATCCATCCCCATCGTCGCTGACGACAACAGGTGGCTCGCGACACGGTTGAGCTCGGTCATGAGCACGCGGATGGCGTCCGCCCTCGGCGGTACATCGATGCCGAGGAGTTGCTCGACGGTCAGCGAGTAGGCGAGTTCGTTCGCGAACGGCGACAAGTAGTCCATTCGGGTGACATTCGTCGAGCCCTGCGAGTAGTTGAGGGTCTCGGCTGTCTTCTCCATGCCCGTGTGTAGGTAACCGATGATCGGCTTGATCCTCCGCACCATCTCGCCTTCGAGTTCCATCTGGAGTCGGAGGACACCGTGGGTCGAGGGGTGCTGGGGACCCATGTTGATGATCTGACGTTCTGACTCATCGACGTGCTCCGGCATCAAGAAGTCGTCTTCAACCGCGATTCCCCGTTGGATGTCGAGTGCCGGGTCCTCGTCACGAGGGAGCATTTCCTGGGCGCCCTCATCGGTCGACTCGGCAAACGGCATCCGCTCCTCGGTACCCGAGACCCAGATCTGATGCTGGGTTCTGCGGTTCTCGGCAACCGTTGGCTCCGGTGTCTCAGCTTCGACCACGTCTTCGTCGACAGTTTCCTCTGTCACGTCGTTCACCGTTGGATCGCTCATAGGTCTGCGCTCCCGGCCTTGAACTGCACGGGGACGGACCCGATGTCGTAATCCTTGCGCAACGGATGGCCCACCCAATCATCGGGCATGAGTATCCGGGTGAGGTCGGGGTGACCGGGGAAGTCGATACCAACGAGATCGAACGCTTCACGTTCGTAGAAGTTCGCACCGGCGAACACGTCGGTGAGCGTCGGCACGCTTGCATCGTCGTACGGCACACGGGTCGACACGATGATGCGCTCTCTTGCAGTCATGTTGACGACGTTGAGAGCCACCTCGAAGCGAGGGGCCTCACTGAAGTGATCAATCGCGAACAGGTCGCTGAATGCGTCGAAGCCACTGTCCCTTGCGGTCGCTGCGAAGGCAACCCAGTCGTCAACAGGGACGGTGATCGCATGGTATGTCACGTCGCTCGAAGCGTACGAACGCTCGACAGCCTCGGCCGACTCGAACTGCTCAACAAGTGCGGCAATCGTCTCGTTCGCGGGAAGGTCGCGCACTGGAGTGTCGTCAGCGGTTTCTTCAACAGGTTCCACGGTGTTGTCCACGTCGGTCATGTCAGAGGATCCCGGTTGAACGCTGGATCTCGCCGGACATGATCTTGTCCTGCAGGCTCAAGATGCCGTGCATGAGCGACTGGGGACCCGGTGGGCAACCCGGTACGTACATGTCGACGGGAACCACCTCGTCCACGCCCTGGACAAGCGCGTAGTTGTTGAACATGCCGCCCGACGAGGCACAGGCACCCATGGCGATGACCCACTTCGGTTCGGCCATCTGGTCGTAGACCTGACGAAGCACCGGAGCCATCTTCTGGCTGACACGACCTGCGACGATCATGAGGTCAGCCTGACGAGGAGAGGCACGGAACACTTCCATTCCGAAACGCGCAAGATCGTTGTGCGCAGCCCCGGTTCCCATCATCTCGATGGCACAGCAGGCGAGGCCGAAGGTTGCAGGCCACATGGACCGGGTACGCGCCCAGTTGACGCCCTTCTCAACGGTTGTGAGCAGGAAACCGCCTGGTTCGGATGCGACGTTCGCCATCAGGCCGCCTCCTCGACGACCGGCTCAGGTGCAACCACCTGTCGGTACCGGGCACGACGGGCGACATTCCAGTCGAGCGCTCCACGCTTCCACACGTAGGCGAGCGTCTCGAGGAGCATCAGCATGAAAACGACTACCGCTGCAATACCTGCCCACCCGAACTGCTCCATGCGAACAGCCCAGAGGAACAGGAAGATGATCTCAACGTCGAAGATCACGAACAGCATCGCCACGAGATAGAACTTGACGGGGAAGCGTTCGGCCGGCTCCTGGAGAGGCACGATCCCGCACTCGTAAGGCGCGAGCTTCTCGGGCGTGGGGTTGTTGGGAGCGAGCCACTTGGAAAGGAAAAGGGAGATGCCAGCGAACCCCAGACCGAGGAGGGTCATCAGAGCGATCGGGAGGTAATCGGCTAGCTCCATGAGGAGGCAGGATACCCCTGCAGGTGTGAGCACTTGCAATCATGAGAAGGATGCTCAGCATTCTGCGTGGCGCGCTT
Source organism: Actinomycetota bacterium (assembly GCA_039714175.1). Classification (GTDB taxonomy): domain Bacteria; phylum Actinomycetota; class Acidimicrobiia; order Spongiisociales; family UBA5794; genus B3-G11. Next base: position 1,483 of record JBDLJV010000012.1, on the reverse strand, counting down.
GGCGGCGAACTGAGTCACTCCGACATGCTGTCGGTTTCCTCTCTTGGTTGAATGCGGCTCCCAACAGCGAAAGGCTCCTCCGTGAACAGCTCCAATCCGGTTCACTATCTCCCTGTGATCACAACGATCGTGGCGGTGATGTTCACCACGATCCTCATTCAGAAGTGGCGCGAGAAGCCGGATGCGAAGTACCTGTTGTGGTGGGCGATCGGGGTTGCGGCCTACGGCGTTGGAACGCTCACCGAGGCGTTGACGACCGTGTTCGGCTGGTCCGAGCCGGTCTTCCGTGCCTGGTACATCTCCGGTGCCCTCCTCGGCGGTGCGCCCCTGGCTACCGGCACCGTGTTCCTCATGTTGTCCCGGCGCAGAGCAACCTGGATCGCATCGATAGCTGCGGTCTATGTGGCGGTCGCCAGCTTCTTCATTCTCGTTGCTCCAATCGATGCATCAGCTGTCGATCCGCACCGGCTCTCCGGTCAGGTCTTCGAGTGGCAGTGGGTTCGCCTGTTCTCCCCCCTGATCAATCTGTATGCGGTCGTGTTCCTCATCGGAGGAGCCCTGTTGTCAGCGTGGCGCTACTGGCGCAGGGATGGTGCAGGGGCGATGGTGATCGGCAACCTGTTGATCGCAGTCGGTGCGATCCTCCCCGGTATCGGTGGAACGTATGCCCGTCTCGGACACATCGAGGTCCTCTACGTGACCGAGCTTGTAGGCCTCTCCCTCATCTGGCTCGGTTCGATCGTGATCGGCCGTGCGTCCGCGGCGTCCGTTCACGAGGCACAACTGCGTTCTCAGGCTTCCTCGGCCGGTGCAATCGCGTCCTGACGACAGTCAAGATTCGGCGGCTCCGGACCGATATACGATTCGACACATGAAGGCCAGAATCCCCGACGCCACGGTGGCTCGTCTACCGGGCTATCTCCGTTGTCTCACAGACATGCACACCCAGCATGGGCCGTGCTCGTCAGAGGATCTCGCGCGGGCCGCAGGTGTCAACGCCGCCCAGGTGCGCAAGGATCTGTCGTACCTCGGTTCGCAGGGCACACGGGGGGTCGGCTATGACCACGAAGTGTTGAGCCGGGAGATCCGCAAGGTACTCGGCCTCACGAGTTCACATCCGGTCGTGGTCATCGGGGCCGGCAACATGGGAACTGCTCTCGCCAATCACAAAGGATTCCATACCTGGGGCTTCGACATCGTTGCCGTGCTTGACGTCGATGAGGATCGCATCGGCACCCGGGTCGACGGCCTGATCGTCGAACCGCTCGGCAATCTGGAGAAGGTCGTTGAGAGCAAGGGGATCACGATCGGCATCTTGGCGACCCCGCCTTCTGCTGCACAGACCGTTGCAGACCGTCTTGTCGCCGCTGGTGTGAAGTCGATCCTCAACCTCGCCCCGGCGATTCTTCGAACCGAAGACGATGTGTCAGTCCGGAGGGTCGACCTGTCAACCGAACTCGGCATCCTCGCGTTCCATCTGCAG
>JBDLJV010000011.1:0-26052 GCA_039714175.1 Actinomycetota bacterium | reverse complement strand
CTGTCGGTGAGGAGTGTCACCTGGTTCTTGAAGATCTGCAGGAACCCACCATGGATACCGGCAGATGTGGACTCTGAGCCATGACGAATCGTCACAGCGCCGGTTGCAAGAGCGGCCATTGTCGGCTCGTGGTCCGCAAGCACACCGATGTCACCCTCTGTGGTTCGAGCGAGCAGCATTTCTGCCTCACCCGACCAGACCACAGCCTCCGGCGTAACGATGTCGACTTGGAAACTCTTCGCCATCAGACAGAAGCCTCGAGTTCCTTGGCCTTCGCCTTGGCGTCCTCAAGGCCACCGACCATGTAGAACGCCTGCTCGGGCAGATGATCGCCCTCGCCCTCAAGGACAGCCTTGAACGATGCGATCGTCTCATCGAGCGACGTGAAGATGCCTTCCTGGCCCGTGAACTGCTCAGCAACGAACATCGGCTGGGACAGGAACCTCTGGATGCGCCGTGCACGGTTGACAACGAGCTTGTCCTCCTCGGAAAGCTCGTCCATACCGAGAATGGCGATGATGTCCTGAAGATCCTTGTAACGCTGCAGTACGAGCTGGACCTGGGTCGCAACCTCGTAGTGCTCATCGCCGACGATCTGGGGATCAAGTGCACGGCTGTTCGAATCGAGCGGATCGACAGCCGGGTAGATACCCAGTGCGGTCAACGGACGGGAGAGCACCGTTGTTGCATCAAGGTGTGCGAACGCCGTGTGCGGCGCAGGGTCGGTGATGTCATCCGCAGGCACATAGATCGCCTGGAGCGACGTGATCGAGCGCCCCTTGAGCGACGTGATCCGCTCCTGGAGCAGACCCATCTCCGACGACAACGTCGGCTGGTATCCCACAGCAGATGGCATACGGCCGAGGAGCGTCGAGACCTCAGAACCGGCCTGCGTGAAACGGAAGATGTTGTCGATGAACAACAGCACGTCCTGCTGCTGGACATCACGGAAGTACTCGGCCATCGTCAGAGCAGAGAGCGCAACACGGAGACGCACTCCTGGCGGCTCATCCATCTGACCGAACACGAGTGCAGCCTTGTCGATGACCCCTGATTCCTTCATCTCCAGGAAGAGGTCGTTGCCCTCACGGGTCCGCTCGCCGACACCGGCGAACACCGACACGCCACCGTGGTGGGTCGCAACACGGTTGATCATCTCCTGGATGAGCACCGTCTTGCCGACGCCGGCACCACCGAACAGGCCGATCTTTCCACCTTCGAGGTACGGCGAGATGAGGTCGATGACCTTGATACCGGTCTCGAGAACCTTCTTCTGCGGTTGCACGTCCTTGAAAGCAGGTGGATCCCTGTGGATGGGCCACGAGTCGCCACCGAACTCCAGGTCCGGGTCATCGAGCGCCACTCCCCACATGTTGAAGATGTGGCCGAGCGTCTGATCACCAACAGGCACCGAGATCGGCGCACCGGTGTTTCTGACGACGGCGCCACGAACGAGACCATCGGTTGGGGCGAAGGCCACGGCTCGCACGGTGTCGTCACCGAGCTGCTGGGCAACTTCACAGATCAGCGTGGTTGCCTTGCCGCCGATCTCGAGATCGATCTCAACGGCGTAGTTGATCTCAGGCAGGGCATCGGAAGGGAACTGAATATCCACCACAGGGCCTGCAACCTTGACGATGCGACCAGAGGCGAGGGTTGTGACGCTCATGTGTTGATCTCCGTGTTTCTCAATTGAACTGTCAAACGCTCGACAGCGCCTCGGCGCCGCCAACGATTTCGCTGATTTCTGTTGTGATCTCTGCCTGGCGTGCCTGGTTCGCCTCACGAGTGAGGATCCGGGTCATCTCCTCGGCGTTCTCGGTTGCGGCCTTCATCGCCCTGCGGCGGGCAGCATGCTCGGACGCAGACGCTTCGAGCAACATGCCGAAGACCGTTCCCTCGAGATACCGCGGGAGCAACCGCCCGAGGATCTCCTCGGGTGAAGGCTCGAACGTGTACCCGGTTGGGGGTCCCGACTGCTCTTCGAGCGCCTCAGGGGGCTCGATGGGCAGCACCGGCCAGAACATGGCGTTCTGGGTCAGGGCGGACACATACTCGGTCGTATACGCCTCAACGGCGTCAACACGTCCGGTCGCATACTCCTCGAGCAAGTTGTTCGCTATTGCACGGGCATCACCGTAGGTAGGCGTGTCCGTGACGTTCAGCCAGGAGTGATCGATGATGTGGTTGCGGTACTTGAAGTACGCCTGAGCTTTCGCTCCAACCGTGTAGACCCGCACCGACTTGCCCTCAGCTTGATGCTTGAGAACGGAATACTCCGCAAGTCTGATGACCGACGAGTTGTATCCGCCGGCGAGGCCCCTGTCAGAGGTCACCACGAGCACACCAACCGTTTCGAGCTCCCTGCGTTCAAGCAGCGGATGCTTCAATGATCCGGTTGCGGATGCGATGTTGCGGATCACATCGTTCATCTTCTCGGTGTACGGCTTGGCTCGTGCAACACGTACCTGAGCCTTACCGATCCGAGCTGTCGCGATGAGTTCCATCGCGCGCGTGATCTTCATCGTCGATTCGACGCTCTTGATGCGTCGGCGAATCTGGCGTACTTCGGCGGATGCCACGGTGCTCTAGGCCTCCCCGACCGGCGTGCTGTGCTGTCCAGCGCGCATCGCTGCCGCCGCCTCGTCCTCGGACTTCGCCGTTGCGAGCCTCTCTGCATCGGTGTGCTCGTCAGCAGTGAACGTGTCCTTGAACGCTGCAATGGCTCCGATCAGCTCATCCTCAGGCAGATTGCCGGTCTCCGAGATCTCGGAGAGCAGCGCTCCATGGCGACTGCGGACGAACTCCCTGAGACCGTCCTCAAATTCCGGGATGGCCGTCGGGTCGACATCGTCCATGTGACCCTCGGTCACGGCATAGATGACCAGCACCTGCTCCTCGACCGGGACCGGCTGGTACTGGCCCTGCTTGAGGACCTCGACAACCCTTCGGCCACGGTCAAGCTGAGCAAGGGATGTGGCGTCGAGCTCTGAACCGAACTCGGCGAAAGCCTCAAGCTCACGGAACTGTGCAAGATTGAGTCGCAGCGGACCTGCAACCTTCCTCATCGCCTTCACCTGGGCAGCGCCACCGACCCGGGACACCGAGATACCTGCGTTGATTGCAGGACGGATACCGGAGAAGAACAGATCCGTCTCAAGGAAGATCTGGCCATCGGTGATCGAGATGACGTTCGTCGGGATGTAGGCAGAAACGTCGTTCGCCTTCGTCTCGATGATCGGAAGGCCGGTCAGTGACCCGCCTCCGAGCTCGTCCGACAAGCGAGCACAACGCTCGAGCAGACGGCTGTGGAGATAGAAGACGTCGCCCGGATACGCCTCACGTCCCGGAGGACGACGAAGCAGCAGCGAGATCTCACGGTAGGCGATCGCCTGCTTCGTGAGGTCATCGAAGATGACGAGAGCATCCTCGCCCTTGTACATCCAGTGCTGACCGATCGCAGAACCGGCGTATGGCGCATACATCTGCAGGGCTGCAGAGTCACCAGCGGAAGCGTTGACCACAACGGTGTACTCCATGGCCCCGGCTTCGGCAAGTGTGTCCACGACCTCTGCAACGGTCGAGTTCTTCTGACCGATCGCAACGTAGATGCACTTCACGCCAAGCCCCTTCTGGGCAAGGATCGTATCGACCACGACAGCGGTCTTTCCGGTTTGACGGTCACCAATGATCAGCTGACGCTGACCACGGCCGATCGGCGTCATGGCATCGATTGCCTTGATACCGGTCTGGAGCGGGTCGGACACCGGTTGGCGTTCAACAACCGATGGGGCCTGTGTCTCGAGGAGACGCCGCTCGGTGGCATTCAGATCGCCTTTGCCGTCCATTGGATTCCCGAGCGGGTCGACAACCCTGCCGAGAAGCTCATCGCCAACCGGAATCGAAAGGACACGTCCGGTTGAGCGAACCTCGTCGCCCTCTTCGATGCCTGAGGCATCACCGAGAACCACGGATCCGATCGAGTCCTCATCAAGGTTCAGGGCAACCCCGAGGAGTCCACCGGGGAACTCGAGGAGCTCGGACGCCATGGCACCGGGAAGCCCGGCGACTCGGGCGACTCCATCGCCGACTGACGTGACATAGCCCATGGTCTCTGATTCGAGTGAGGGGGACCAACCCTCGAGGTTGCTTCGGAGCGCAGCTGCGATATCTCCGGTGTTGAGTGTGAGTTCAGCCATCGTGGTTCAGCCCCATTGCTCTCGAAGCTCGCTGAATCGGTGCTGAACCGATCCATCGAGCACAGTGTCTCCGACCTTGGCAACCAACCCGCCGAGAACGGATGGATCAACGACGGCTTTGACTTGTACACGTCTTCCTGTCACCTCGCTGAGCGCGGCAGTCAGTCGTTCGATCTGCGCGGCGTCGAGTTCGATTGAGGCACGCACCTCAGCAACGATCTCGCCTTCAGCTTCTGCAGCAAGCTCAGCGACACGGCTTGCGATGTCCCCGAGGTTCTTCGCCTGACCTGCGCCGACAATGAATCCCATCGCGGCGACAGTCACCTTGGACGCTCTCCCGCCAAGGAGGTCGTCGACGATTCCCTGCTTTCGTTCGCCAGGAATCCGAGGGTCACCGAGCGTCTCGACGAGTTCGGCGTGGCCGCTCAGTCCCTGAGCAGCACGGAAGATCTCATCCGCGGCGGCTTGTGGATCATCCTCAGCGCCGGCAATGCTCAACAGAGCAGACGCGTAGTGATCCACGTAGGTCATCTGGGCGGTTGCGTTGTCCATCAGCTACTGCACTCCACCGAGTTCATCGATGTAGCGGTTGACGAGGTCACGCTGCGAATCGGCGTCCAACGACGATCCGACAACCCTCTCTGCAACATCGATCGAAAGGTCCGCGACCTGACGACGAAGGTCAACAGCCGCACGCTCGCGCTCGGATGCGATTTCTTCACCTGCTCGGGCCTTGATCTGCTCGGCCTCAGCCTCGGCGCGGGCGATGATGTCCGCCTTCACGGCCTCACCTGCGTCCCTCGCCTCGGCAACGATGTCCGATGCCTCACCCTTTGCTCCCGCCACCTGGGCGCGGTAGTCATCGAGCAGGGATTCCGCCTCGACCTTTGCCTTCTCGGCTGCCTCCAGATGCGTCCGAACGGCGGCCTGACGATCCTCAAGCGTTGCCTTGAGCGCCGGAAGCGCGAACTTCCACACGACCGCGAAGATGATCGCGAACGCAATGATCCCAGCGATGAGTTCCTCGGGTGCGGGGAGCAACAGAGCGGCACCGCCTGATGCCTCTTCTGCCGTGTGCTCGGCCTCCTGGGCCAATATCACTGTCCATGCCAGTTTCATGATTGTCCTTAGGCGATGAAGAAGAGAACGAAGCCGATAAGGGCCAACGCCTCAGTGAAGGCGATACCGAGGAACATCGTTGTCCTTGCGATACCGGCGGCCTCGGGCTGACGGGCCATGGCCTCGATCGCGCTACCGGCAACGATACCGATACCGATACCGGGGCCTATGGCCGCAAGGCCGTACCCGACGAGTGCGATCGCCCCTTTGAGAGCTTCGGCTGCTGCTAGTTCCATGAAGGTGTCCTTCCTTGCGTACTTACTTAGTGTTCTGGGTAAAGGGACGTCTGCACATAGACGGCCGATAGAAGTGTGAAGATGTATGCCTGGAGCATGATCACAACGATCTCGAAGACAAAGATGCCGAGACCCATTGTGAACCATGCGATACCGATGCCTGCTCGTGCGCCGATGTCACCGACGCTCGAGATGAACACCCATCCCGACACAAGAAGGAGTGTCAGCATGAGGTGACCGGCAACCATGTTGGCAAAGAGTCGAATTGCCAGCGTGAGCGGCCTGAGCAACAGGATCGAGAAGAACTCGATGAGCCCGACGAGCGGCCGCAGTGCAATCGGCACCGATGTCGGCCACACGATGCCGAGGAAGTAGTGAAGACCCTGGCGCTTGATACCAGCGATGACGAAGACAACCCAGGTAATCGCAGCGAGCATCACCGGCAAGGCCATACGTGACGTCACCGGGAAGTTCACACCGGGCGTCACCTCGTACAGGTTCCCGACGAGTACGAACAGGAAGATGCTCAGGAGCCATGGGGCGTACTTGGCCCCGTGCTCACCGATGATCTCGATCGCTATGTCGTTGCGTACGAAGCCGACCAGGCCCTCAACGGAGGTCTGAAACTTCCCTGGGACAACGGCCTTCTTCCTGAGACCGAAGTACAGGACCGCTGAGACGATCACCGCAATCGCAAGGATCAGGAACACCGTCCGCGTGATGGGGAACGACCCTATGTGGAAAATCGCCTCCCTGAACTCGAACAGTTCATTCACATCCGTAGGAGCGCAAATGATGTCGTGTGCGGGATCGCACTCGGCGCTGGCGAGGATCAACTCCACTCCAATTCCTTTCTTGCTCCTCGGAGCGTTGCTAAAGACTCAAGTACGAGCAGTACCAAAAACGTAGTTATCGCTGCAATGCCCAATGCTCGCCGATCAACCTCGAATATGGCCGCGACAGCGAACATGGACACGGTGATCAGACCGAGCCTGAGGATGAACCCGAACAGGGCAGCGGCATGATAGAGCTGCATGGACACTGTCGCAGCCTTGGACATGATCCATCCCGAAAGGAGGAAATTCACGAGGATGACGGCCACGCCGATCGCAGCTGAAACTGCACCGAGCGACCCCCTCCACAACCATGCGACAGCAATGATCACGGGGGCAACGTAGAGGGCGCGCGTAACGATGTTCTTCGCCATCCGGAACTCGACATCGACCGCGTCAGGGAACGGCTTCTTGTAGGCCTCTGCGGCTGCTGCGTCAAGCGCCATCGCGAGCTCTCAGTGCCTCGTTCGCCATTTCCTCGAGCTGTTCAGAGTCGGCATAGGACTTGTAGAACGCACCTATCGCCGCGACAACCACGAAGCCGATGACGAAAACGGGTGAAGTGTTGAACCATGCGTCGAGACCGAGGCCGATGAGGAGGCCAGCGATCAGTGAGCTGAAGACGTCGACCGATCCTGACCAACCACGTATCAACTCAGACCTATGTGTCGCTGTCTTCAAGGGTTGGGCTCTCTCATGGCGCGCTGACTACGGCGCCAAGATACAGCATTCCCGGTTCCCAATTGCAATCGGGCGAGGCGGCGGAGTACGTACTACGAAATACGTACTTCGGCAGGCGCAGCCTGCTGCTAGACGTAGCCGTTGAATTCGACGGGGTAGGCGGGGAAGGAGGCTGCAAGCTCGTTGACGATGTCACGCATCTGATCGAGGATCAAGGCGTCGTCGCGCTTGCGCAGGATCTCAACGATCACTCTGCCGAGGACGACCATCTGCTCCTGCTTCATGCCAGCCGTCGTGATCGAAGGTGTCCCGATCCTGATGCCTGACGTGATGAACGGTGATCTCGGATCGAATGGGATCGAATTGCGATTCAGGGTGATCCCCATCTCGTCGAGCAGGATCCCTGCCTCCTTGCCGGTCAGATCCTCATCGATGGACCGAAGGTCTGTGAGGAACATGTGGTTCTCAGTTCGGCCGGACACGATCCGGGCGCCAGCATCCATCATCGTGTCAGCGAGCACGGATGCGTTGCGAACGATCTGGAGTGCGTACTCAGCAAACTCGGGCGAAGCTGCCTGCTTGAAACACAATGCCTTGCCCGCGATCTGATGGTTGATGGCACCACCCTGCGCGTTCGGGAACACGGCCTTGTCGATCGCCTTGGCATACTCCTCGGTCGACAGGATCAGCCCTCCCCGTGGGCCCCGTAGCGCCTTGTGCGTTGTCGCCGTGACGATGTGCGCGTGAGGTACAGGGCTTGGATGGGCGTCGCCCGCGATGAGACCGATGATGTGCGCAGCATCAACAAGGAGGATCGCCCCAACCTCATCGGCGATCTCCCGGAATACGGCCCAATCGATGATCCGCGAATACGACGAGTAGCCGGCAACGATCATCTTCGGCCGGTGCTCGAGCGCCAACTTGCGGACCTCATCCATGTCGATGAGTTCAGTCTCCTGGTCGAGTCCGTAGGCGACGAAGTTGAAGAGCTTGCCCGAGAAGTTGACCGGTGAACCGTGTGTGAGGTGACCACCCTGGTCGAGTCGCATGCCGAGGATCGTGTCCCCCGGTTCGAGGACAGCGAGGTAGGCAGCCATGTTGGCTTGCGAACCGGAGTGTGCCTGCACGTTCGCATGTTCGGCGCCGAAGAGGCTCTTGGCCCTGTCGATGGCGAGGTTCTCGATCTCGTCGACGACTTCGCAGCCTTCGTAGTACCGACGTCCCGGATAGCCCTCGGAGTACTTGTTCGCAAGCACCGACCCGGAAGCTTCCATCATGGCGTAGCTCACGAAGTTCTCTGATGCGATCAGTTGGATCTTGGAACGCTGCCGTTGGGCATCCTTGGCAATGAGAGCGGCGAGCATCGGGTCCGCAGAAGCGAGCGGTTTCATGTCGGTCATCGGTATCCCCTTGGAGGCATTGTCCAGAAGAATCTAGTCGGTCTACTCCGCCACCACTTCTCTTGCCAGGCCGAAGACGCGATCAGCCAGGCCGATTGCAGGGAGCGGGATCAGTGGGGCGATCAGGGCATACACGGTGTGGTCCACCCAGTAGACGAGGATCGCGATGAACGTGACCAACACGGCGACTCCCAGCCGGACGAGTGTGCGATACCGGTTCCCGATCGGGGGCAAGCCGATCGCTCCACCTACGCCGAGCGCCAGCACGGGGACCGCGACCATGTAGGAAGGTGACTGCGTCACCGTGAAGAATATGACCAGCGTCGTTGCGGTGGTCAGGGCGTAGATCGCTGAGTTGAACGCGACATTCGCTGTCTCTTCAACACCGCTGAATACCGCCATCGCATACATCGAGAACACGAGGCCGACCGCAAGGATCAACAAACCCACCGATCGATCGGAATCAATGGCAAACAGACCGAACCACACGCCGAGGGCGGCTATCAGTGTTCCAACACCGATTCCCAGCCACGGACCTCGATTCACAGGGTGATCGGCCCTGAGCGAAGCACATGCTCGGATGGATGGGTGAGGTCAACGAGCGTGCTTGGGTTTCCGCCACCTGCATCGCCAGGCAGATACGTCAGCACCTCACCGTCGAAGATCGCCTCCGCTTCCGCTGCTGATCGAACCGGTTCATCGTCAGACTTGTTCGCCGATGTGACAGCGAGCGGGCCGGTGAGTTCCAACAGTTCGAGAGCCACGGGATGATCGGGGCACCGCAACGCAACCGTGCGCCGCTTCGTGTCACCCAGCCACTCGGGAGCGGTGTCCAATCGAGGAACAACGAGTGTCACGGCACCCGGCCAGTGGCGATCTGCAAGCTCGAGTGCCCGATCGGTCATCGCACCGAGCGACAGACCTTGTTCGAGTGAGGCGACAAGAATCGCGATCGGTTTCCCGTCGTCACGACCCTTGAGTTCGTACAAGCGGTCAAGTGCCGCTTCGTCGTAGAGATCGGCGGCGATTCCGTACACCGTATCGGTAGGAACGCCGACTATCTCGCCTCGTTTGATGGCTCTGGCTGCGGCTGCAACGTCCAATGACCCTCCCATTCCTGTCACTCTCAACGGTACTTGAATCCCGGGCCTGCGAGGACGAAACGTTCGCGCCCGGTGAGGTCCCTGACGATCTCTGGTCCGAGGTGATCGAACAGCTCCAGCACACGGTCACCGTGAAACTCGGAGATCTCGCAAGCAACAACACCGTCGGGCGACAGCCAGCCTCCGGCTTCGGCAGCTATACGCTCGAGCACCTCGACTCCCTCCGGTCCTGCAACCAATGCCATCTCCGGTTCGGCAAGCACGTCCGCCGGCACATCTGCCAGCTCGTGTTCAGCGAGATACGGCGGGTTCGAGATGAGAAGATCGACCGTTCCACGCACATCATCGGGCAGGCCGGCGAACAGATCTCCCACAGTCACGTGAACGTTGACCCCGTTTCGCTCGGCGTTCTCCACGGCAACCTCTGCAGCCCCGGTGGAGAGATCCACCGCGTACACACGTGCGTCCGGATACAGGGCCGCCAGAGCGACGGCGAGATTCCCACTCCCCGTGCAGAGGTCAACGATCACGTCAGGCTCGTCGATGATCCCTGTCACCAGTTCGAGGAGATACTCCGTCTCAGGTCTGGGGACCAAAACGCGTTCGTCAACGAGCAGATCTACCGGACCGAACGGCACGGTGCCCTCGATGTACTGGAGCGGCTCATCAGCCAGGCGGCGGGCAACGAATTCCTCGAAGGCCGTCTGTTCGTCGGGAGTTACGTCGAAACCCAGCAGCACCTGTGAGCGGGTCCGATGAGTGGCGGCCATGAGGAGGCGGACAACCTCGTGTTCCGGCAACTCGGTGACGGACGCGACGACTTCGCGCGAGCCCACGGGTCAGACTTCCTCTGCGAGCCTCTGGGCGACATCGTCGGCGATGAGCGCCGTGTGGAGAACCTCGAGATCGCCGTCAAGCACGTCGGGTAGGGAGTGCACCGTCAGACCGATGCGATGGTCCGTCACTCTGTTCTCTTTGAAGTTGTAGGTGCGGATCTTCTCTGATCGCTCCCCCGAACCCACCTGAGACTTGCGAACCGATGCCCGCTCCCCCAGTTGTTCTTCGAGTTGGATCTGGTACAAACGAGCACGCAACACCCGCATGGCCTTCAGCTTGTTCTGCAGCTGGGACTTCTCGTCCTGGCAGGACACGACGATTCCCGTTGGCTTGTGCGTGAGGCGGACGGCAGAGTCGGTCGTGTTGACCGATTGTCCTCCCGGACCCTGTGAACGCATCGTCTCGACGATCAGGTCGTTGTCATGGACATCGACCTCCACCGCCTCGACTTCCGGAAGCACCGCAACCGTACCCATCGAGGTGTGTACACGGCCCTGGGACTCGGTTCTCGGAACACGCTGAACACGGTGAGGTCCCGCCTCGTATTTGAACCGCGAGTACGCACCCTTGCCCTTGACAGCGAACGTGGCTTCCTTGATACCGCCGCCGTCGGTCGGGGCGATGTCGATCGGCTCGATCAACCAGCCGGATCGCTCGGCGAAACGTTCGTACATGCGGTAGAGGTCCCCTGCCCACAGTGCGGCTTCATCGCCGCCGGCTGCGGACCGGATCTCCACGATCACATCCTTCTCGTCGTCGGGATCCTTCGGTACGAGGAGTCTCCGCAGCTCCTGTTCGAAGCCATCGAGTTCGGCATCGTGACCGGAGACCGAGTCCTTGATGTACTCGATCATCTCCGGATCGTCCTCGAGGGCGATCAGCTCCTTGGCTTCGGCGATCTCCTGCTCAACGGCGAGGTACTGCCGATACGTGTCGACGACGGCCTTCAGCTCAGCGTGTTTCGTTGTGACTTCGCGGTAGCGATTCTGATCGCCAAGGATGTCGGGATCGACCATCTGGGTCAGAATCTCTTCAAAGGTTGCCTCGGTGGCGGCAAGACGCCCCCGCAGATGGTCATCCATCGGCCGAGCCCATGTCGAACTCTGCGGCAAGTGCTGCGGGAACGATCTCTCCCCGTGACTTGACCTCGTCAACCTCGAAAGGTTCCAGGGCTGCAATCAGTGACGCAACAGCTACCTCGACCTGATCATCCGAAGGTTCCTTCGTAGTGATCGACTGGATCCAGATTCCCGGCTTGGATGCCCAGGCGATCCAACGGTGGCCTGCGGCGGCCTTCAGCACCTCATACGACATGCCGGCGATGACCGGAATGAGGAGGATCCTCGCTGCAACCTGCCACACAAAGGGAAGCGGTGCGAGTGTGAGGAACACGACAAATGCGACCATCGCAACGATGATGATGAACGAGGTGCCGCAGCGGGGGTGGCGGGGGCTGTACTTCTGGATCGAAGGGATGTCGAGCGGATCGCCGTTCTCGTAGGCGTGGATCGTCTTGTGCTCTGCTCCGTGGTACTGGAACACACGCTGGATCTCTGAGGAGCGGCCGATCAACCAGATGTAGCCGACGATCATTCCGATGCGCAGGATGCCATCGAGGACCACAAAGAGGATTCCTCCCCCTCCCACGAGGTCCTTCAGCCAGTTGGCTGCGAACGCGGGCCCTATGACGAAGATCGCCAGGGCACCCGCAATGGCGACGATCATCGTGAGGATGATCTCCTTGCGTCCGATCTCCTCTTCCTCCTCGCCGGACTTCTCAGCCGACCACGACAGCGCACTGAATCCAAGCGTGAGGGCCTCGATGAGCACGAAGATGCCGCGCAGGAAGGGCACCTTTGCCAGAGGATTCCTCGATGTGAGCCTCGGGAGTTCGTTGCGCTTCGCCTCGATGACGCCATCAGGGCGACGCGCGGCTACAGCCCAGGCGTCCGGGGCGCGCATCATCACGCCCTCGATGACCGCCTGGCCGCCTACTGACGAGCCAGGAGATCTAGACAACTATGCCTCCGAGTCGGTTTCGGACTCAGGCGCTGCTTCTACCTCTGCCGGTGCTTCCGCCTCAGCGGGTGCTTCGGCTTCCACCTTCGGCTTTGCAGAGGTCTGTCCGTAGCGCTTACGGAAGCGCTCGACGCGACCGGTCGTATCGACGAGGATCTGCTTGCCGGTGTAGAAGGGGTGGCTGGCGGACGAGATCTCGACCTTGGCCAGCGGGTATGTGTTTCCGTCTTCCCATTCGATTGTCTCGGACGTTTCGATCGTCGACTTTGTGAGGAAGGCAAGGTCTGACGATGTGTCCTGGAAGACAACCGGACGGTAGCTCGGGTGGATGTCGGTCTTCACGGGTTCTCCTGTTGGTGTCAGTGAACGATAGTGCGATACGTCCGGTGGTTCCTACTGGCCGCTCTTGGCGACCGAAAGCAGGAATTCGGCGTTCGACTTGGTTGTCTTCAGACGGTCGATCAGCAGCTCAAGTGCCGGACCTGATTCGAGGGCAAGCAGGACCCGCCTGAGCTTCCAAACCTCTTGGAGCTCAGCCCTGTCGAAGAGCAGCTCTTCGCGTCGGGTGCCTGACATCTCGATGTTGATCGCCGGGTAGATCCGCTTGTCCGCAAGCTTGCGGTCGAGGTGGACCTCCATGTTGCCTGTGCCCTTGAACTCCTCGAAGATGACCTCATCCATACGGCTGCCCGTATCGACGAGCGCGGTACCCATGATCGTGAGGCTTCCACCCTCCTCGATGTTGCGGGCTGCACCGAAGAATCGCTTCGGCGGGTAGAGGGCTGTCGAGTCGACACCACCGGACAGGATCCTGCCCGATGCCGGGGTCGCGAGGTTGTGGGCTCGGGCAAGTCTTGTGATCGAGTCGAGGAGGATCACCACATCGGTGCCACCCTCAACAAGTCGCTTCGCCCGCTCGATGGCAAGCTCGGAAACCTGTGTGTGCTCTTCCGCGGGACGGTCGAACGTGGAGTAGATGACCTCACCCTTGACTGACCGTTGCATGTCGGTCACTTCCTCAGGACGCTCATCGACGAGAACAACCATCAGATGGCACTCGGGGTTGTTCGCTGAGATCGAGCTTGCGATGTCCTTGAGGACGGTCGTCTTACCGGCCTTGGGAGGTGACACGATGAGTCCACGTTGACCCTTGCCGATCGGGGCGATCAGGTCGATGATGCGAGCCATCATCAGGTCGGGGAACCCGTCAACCTCGAGGCGGAGACGCTCGTCGGGGAACAACGGTGTCAGCTTCGAGAACTTGCGTCGGCCTTTGGCCTCTTCAGGATCGACACCATTCACCTTGACCGGGCGAACGAGGGCCGGGAATTTCTCCTGGGCACGAGCAGGGCGAACCGGGCCTTCGACTATGTCGCCCTTGCGGAGCTGGTTCTTGCGAACGATGTTCGCGGCAACGTAGACGTCCTTCTCGCCAGGCAGGTAACCCGTGACACGAAGGAATCCATAACCCTCGGGGAGGATGTCGAGGATGCCTTCACGTACTTCGAGCGTTGACTCGTCGATCGGCTCGCGATTGCGATTCCGGTTCCGGTTCCGGCTCCGGTTCCGCGAACGGCCGCCCTGGCGGTCGTCACGTGAACCGTCACGACTCTGCTGCGAGTCGTCCCTGTCTCCGTCCTTCTTCGGTTTCGCCTCGGCGACAACCTCGGTAGGCGCGTCTTCAGGAAGCGTCGACGGATCGAACTTCTCGGAGTCGAGGATCGCTGCGATCAGCTTCGACTTCTGAAGTCCGTCGTGCTCGACGTCGACAGACGTTGCGAGCTCTCTCAGATCCGGGAGCTTGAACTCTTGGAGTTTGGCCCTTGGTGTACTCATCTCGTGAGTGCCCCTTTCGAGATGGTGGTTCGTATGGCGCTATGGCCTGGAACACGGCGCTGCGTCGCATAGAGCGTCGGAGCCGCTGGGGGTTACTCCACCACGCGAACCGCGAATCGGTTGCCTGGTGGGGAATGCGGCGATTATAGGGAGGCTCTGCCGATTAGTGCAACGATCCGGTCGTTCGTCGTTCGTCGTTTGTCGTCAATCGTTGGGTGACGCCATGTCGAGGGCGGCGGTGGGGGTCTCCGACTCGCCGAGGTCGAGGGCTTCGATCTTGTCGCCGCGACTCACGATCTTGTTCGTACTGGTCTTGATCTGTTCGATGTCACGCCCGGCCTGATCGAAATGGCGATCAAGGCTCGTCACGCGATCATCGAGCCTGCCGATGTCAACGAGAAGCGTGCTGACCTCTTTCTGGATCACCGACGCCTGCTTGCGCATCTCAACATCGCGCAGGATCGCACGCACCGTGGTGAGTGTTGCCATGAGCGTCGTCGGTGATACGAGATACACCTTCTGCTTGTGACTCTCAGCGATCACGGAAGGGTGATGGGCATGGAGTTCGCCGTACACGGCTTCGGAGGGGATGAACATCAACGCGTTCTCCGCCGTGGACCGCTCATCATCGATGTCCTGGTTCACATAGCGCTCTGCAATGTCCTTGATGTGCTTCTTGGTATCGGCCGCAAGCTGCTTGGTAGCTCGATCTCGTGTGGTCTGATCCTCAGAGGCAAGCATCTGTTGATAGGCGGTGAGTGGGAACTTCGCGTCAACAGCGATCGGACCCGGCGGATCCGGGAGCATGACGAGGTAGTCGACCCGGTTCCCGTTCTTGAGCGGCGCCTGTGCCTGGTAGGCGAACGACGGCAGCATGGACTCGACGAGGTCAGCAAGCTGGACCTCACCAAAGGCTCCGCGCGCAGGGTTGTCGTCGAGCACGTGTTGGAGGCTGACAACCTGCTCGGACAGAGCCTTGATGTTGTCCTGCGCCTTGTCGATCGTCTCAAGACGCTGTTTCAGACCGGCAAGGGATTCCGCTGTCTCTTTCGAGGATGAGGCGAGGTTCTTGTTCATCGCTGCCTCGACCTTGCCGAGCCGGTCGGCAAGAGCCTGCGTGAGCTCGGCCTGGGACTTGCCGAAGGACTCGGTCATCGCACGCGAGGAATCCAGCTGGTTCTTCGTGACAGTTTCGACCTGACCTGCAAGAGCTTGCTGGGCCGCGACCAGGGAAGCCACCTGGTTCGCCTGGACATCGCCCGCGGATTCCGCGGAGCCGAGCGAGCGCACCACAAAGAACGCCAAGGCGACGACGCCCCCGATGAGCACAATCATCAGTATCAGCAAGACCAGAGCGATTTCCACGCGGTTTCCCATCCATTCGATCGTTGACCACAGAGTACCGCCGAGGGGTGACAGAAGGACGACACCCGACAACCGACATCCGACATCCGACATCCGACATCCGATGAACGATGAACGATCAACGACAGACGACAAACGATCAACGATCAACGATCAACGATGAACGATCAACGCTAGAGCCCTGCAGCTCTGAC
Organism: Actinomycetota bacterium; assembly: GCA_039714175.1. Lineage (GTDB taxonomy): Bacteria > Actinomycetota > Acidimicrobiia > Spongiisociales > UBA5794 > B3-G11. The sequence continues at coordinate 10,230 of JBDLJV010000011.1, read as the reverse complement.
CACGGCTTCGAGGGTTGGCGCAGCGGCTGGCGGCATCTCGATGCCGGCGGTTGCCGTATCGGGATCCTTGAGACCGTGGCCGGTGACCGTGCACACGATCGGCCCGTCCGGCAGGTCCTCTTTGAACTTCATGATGCCTGCAACGCCGGCTGCCGATGCAGGTTCGCAGAACACACCGACCTTCTCCGACAGCATCCGATATGCGGCGAGGATCTCCTCGTCCGTGACCGCTTCGATTCGGCCTCCGGATTCGTCTCTGGCAGCCACGGCACCGTCCCAAGAAGCGGGGTTGCCGATCCGGATCGCGGTGGCGATCGTCTCGGGCGAGTCAAACACCTCACCGAACACGATTGGAGCAGCCCCGGCAGCCTGGAAACCCCACATTGCAGGCCTCTCCCCCACCTCGGTGTAACCCTTCCAATAGGCCGTGATGTTTCCTGCGTTCCCAACCGGCAGCGCATGCACCGCTGGCGCCGCGCCAAGGTCAGAAATCACCTCGAAAGCCGCTGTCTTCTGCGCCTCGATTCGGTAGGGATTGACGGAGTTCACGAGGGCGACGTCGTGCGCCTCGGCGAGGTCGCGCACGATCTGGAGCGCGTCGTCGAAATTGCCTTCTATGGGGACAATGGTCGCGCCGTGAACGACTGCTTGAGCAAGCTTTCCCGCTGCGATCTTCCCGGCTGGGAGAACAACGATGCACCCGATGCCCGCCCGTGCCGCATACGCGGCAGCAGACGCTGATGTGTTGCCGGTCGATGCACAGGCAACCGCTCGGGCACCTTCCTCAACAGCCTTCGATACTGCGAGTGTCATCCCCCGGTCCTTGAAGGAACCGGTCGGGTTCATGCCTTCGAACTTCAAGAAGACATCCCGCTCGACGATCTCCGAGACGTAGGGTGCGGGGATCAGTGGAGTCCCACCCTCGAGCAAGGTCACGACAGGTGTCTCATCTGTCACGGGCAGCCTTGCCTCATGCTCCGTGATGACGCCGCGCCAGTTCATGTCTCGTCTCCGAGGACTCTGATCACCGAGCCGACGTCGATGACTTCCTCGATCGCCTTGAGGCGTTCAAGGGCCTCGCTGTGGGCACGTTCCGAGGTTCTGTGGGTGACAATGATGAGCGCTGCCTCCGTGTCTGCGCCCTCCTGCCACACGGACTTGATCGACACACCTGCATCACCGAATCCGGAGGCGATCTGTGCGAGCACACCGGGCCGGTCGTCAACGAGCAGGCGAACGTACCACTCCGTGTCGACCTCCGAGAACTCGACCAACTCACCCGGTGAGAAACGGATGCGTGGCGCAACCTGGGCCCCCGCAAGGGTTTCTCTGGCCGCATCGATCATGTCGCCGAGCACCGCCGTTGCTGTTGGATCACCACCGGCGCCGGGTCCGGCAAAGAGAAGCGAATCGATCGCCGGACCTTCGATGAACACGGCGTTGGTCGCTCCTCGGATCGAAGCCAGAGGATGCTCGAGCGGGATCATCGCCGGATGCACGCGCGTGTTGACACCGTGTCCGGTTCGCTCGCACACTGCAATCAGCTTCACGGCGTAGCCGAACTCGGCAGCAAAGCCCATATCGACGGCGGTGATCTCCTCGATGCCTTCAGTGAAGACGTCGCCGGATCCGACCCATGTCCCGAACGCAAGAGAAGCAAGAATCGCTGCCTTGGCAGCGGCGTCAGCCCCCGAGACGTCTGCCGTCGGGTCAGGCTCGGCGTATCCGAGATCCTGGGCATCAGCGAGAGCGTCCGCGTAGGTTGTCCCTCGCTCTGCCATCTCGGTGAGGATGAAGTTCGTGGTGCCGTTCACGATGCCGAGAACACGATCGATCTTCTCGCCTGCAAGCGTCTCGGACAACGGACGGATGATCGGGATTCCCCCGCCAACCGCAGCTTCGAACAGCAGGGGAACTCCCGAGCGTTCAGCAGCTTCGATGAGTTCGGGGCCGCGTGCAGCGATCAGTTCCTTGTTCGCCGTCACGACAGGTTTCCCCGCCTCAAGCGCCGCAAGGATGAGATCGCCGGCAGGGTCGAGGCCTCCCATGACCTCCACCACGAGATCGATGCTCGGATCCTCGATGACCTCGGTGAGCCTGTCCGTCAGCAGGCCGTCGGTCACAGGGAACGGCCGCTGACGACCGATGTCCCGTACCCCCACTCGGCGCACGTCGAAGGTCAGGCCTGTCTTGGCCGCGATCGCTTCTGACTCGCCGATGAGCCGCGAGACGAGCGTTCCGCCAACGGTTCCTGCTCCGAGCAGCCCGATTCCGATAGAGCGTTCCATGGGAGGCGACATTAGCGGGTGGATGGCCAACGCCATCCACCCGCCGACAACCGACATCCGACATCCGACATAGGTTGTCGGAGAGGGAGCGGAGCGACCGGTCGGTTTCGGCGTGGCGGCGTCGAACCACGCAAATGCCTTCAGCAATGGAGATGCCACGCCGAAGCATTCCTCATGGGCCGGACGAACTACGCGCGGAGTGCGCTCGTTGCAGCAATGGCCACGATCCTTGCGATCGTGGCCTTCGCAACGCCGGTTCGCGCGGCGGAACCAACCTTCACTCCTGTGAAACGGTACAACGTCGTCCGGAAGCTGGTCTTCCCTGTCGTCGGCGTCTCCAAGTACTGGTCAGGCTTCGGTGACTGCCGGGACAACTGCACAAGAGAGCACCACGGCGTCGACATCATGACGTACGGATGGAAGGGTCTCCCTGTCGTTGCAGCCACCAGCGGAACGATCACGAAAGTCACCTACGACGAGGGCAACGCCGGTTGCTCAGTCCGTATCCGGGATCCCTACGGATGGGAGACCCGGTATCTGCATCTCAACAACGACGTACCCGGAACCGACGACGTCGGGTATCAGTGTCCTGCACCGGGTATCGAGGTGGGTGCGCAGGTCGAGGCAGGGCAACTGATCGGTTGGATCGGTGACAGTGGCAACGCCGAGACCACACCGGCACATCTTCACTTCGAGCTTCGCAGCCGCTCGGGATATCCCATCGACCCGTACCGTTCACTGAGAAGGTCCCACAAGATCGTGTATGAGTGGCTCCCTGCCGACCCGAGCGCGGCTTCGATCACATTGTCGCAGGGGAACCAATCCGAAGGTGCTCAGGTGACGTTCGTCGTGTCCAGCCTCGATGCGCACACACTCGTCGAGAGCGAGCTGGGAGCAATGATCCTCCAGTCGCCTGTCGTCGCCGTGGACCCGCAGGATCCACAACCCGGACTCGATGAGATAGCGCGCCTCGGCTCCGAGAGGATTGTGATCTTCTCCGATGACGACACGAGTTGGCTCGCCGGTCACCTGTTGGGCGCCGCGAGGATGGTCGAGACGGCAGCACTGCCCGTGCCACGAGAAGAGCCGGTGGGGCTCAGTCCCGACGGCATGGAGCCAGCGCCGAACATACCTGATCGATTCGCAACGATCGTCGCCGGACAGACCGACAGCATCCGCAGCTCGTATCAGGCTGAATTCTCCACGTTCACAAAGGAGCACCGCTCCATCGTGTTCAAGGACTCCCAACGCGCTGCCCAGAATCTCGGCCAGAAATCCTGGAACTCACCCGGCCGGTACGCTGACCGCAGCCTGCTGTGGTGGAACACCGGCGACGGATGGATCGGCACAGCAACACTGGACGAGGCTCCGTCACCCGGATTCGCCTACCTGACCGAACGTCGGGTGGCCCCCGGGACCCTTGCCTTCCTCGGCTCCCTCGCCGAAGCACCCCCGATGCCTGTCTGGAAAGAGTGACCAGCACGACGACCGGCACTCCCCTAGTGTCGAGCCATGACTCGTTTCGCTGACAGCCCCACCATCGAAGCCGCCACATCGATCAACGCGCCCGTCGCTGATGTCTGGACCCTTATCACCGACATCAACCTTCCCGGCCGATTCCAAGAGGAGTTCTTGGAGGCGAACTGGCTCGATTCCGGTCCCGCCCTCGAAGCTCGCTTCGCTGGTCGGAATGAAAGGAACGGCAGGAGCTGGGAGACGATCTCCTGGGTCACGGCGTACGACCCACTGCGCGAATTCGGTTGGTCAGTCAGCGATCGCGACAATCCCGGCGCAACCTGGACGTACTACCTCGAGGAGAACGGCGACGCGACCGAGTTGCGCTTCCGCCGCGTCCTCGGCCCGGGTCCAAGCGGGGTGACCTCAATGATCGAGAGACACCCCGAGCAGGAAGAAGAGATCATCGCTGCGCGCGATGAAGAGCAGCGAGCCAACATGACTGCGGTGCTCGAGGGCATCAGGGCCCTGGCCGAAGAGCAGAGGGCCGACTCCGACAATCGATAATCGAGGATCGGATGTCGCTCTACCCAATGTCGTGACGGAGCAAGTCGTCGTGACCCTCTCGTTCAAACACGAGACGGGCCTGTCCATCCTTCACGAACACAACGGGCGGTCTCGGCGTCTTGTTGTAGTTCGAGGCCATAGCGTGCCCATATGCACCGGTGACCGGTGTGCACAGGATGTCGCCAACCTGGGTCCCAGCGGGGAGGTCCGCATCCCAGACGAGCACATCGCCAGCCTCACAGTGCATGCCTACAACGCGCACCGGAAACGGCCGCTCGTCGTTCGTTGCCCGGGGAAGGAACGCCTCGTACCCGCTCCCGTACAGCGATGGACGGGGATTATCCGACATGCCGCCGTCCACAGATACGAACGTGCGCAATCCGGGAAGATCCTTGACCGTCCCGACGGTGTACAGCGTGATACCTGCCCGGGCAGCGATCGACCTGCCGGGTTCTGCATGGATCTTTGCTGTGATACCTGCATCGTCAATGGCTCCGAACACCGCCTCCGCCCACTCGGTGATCGAGTCGGCCCGCTCATGGTCGACGTAGGCAACACCGAGACCACCGCCTATGGAGAACTCATCGGCGCCTGAACCGTTCACGAACGGACCGAGAGCCTCAATCGCCTTGCCGAAGTTATCGACGTTGAATACCTGGCTGCCTATGTGGGCGTGGATGCCCCGGAAGTCCATCGCGTCAGATTCTTTCGCCCGAGCTATCGCACGATCGGCGATCCCGTCTGCGATCGGGAAGCCGAACTTCGAGTCCGGCACACCGGTCTGGAGATATTCGTGGGTGTGCGCCTCGATGCCCGGATTGATGCGCAGAAGCACGCTGGCGGATGGCCAACCGTCGGCAACGAGCATCTCGATGCGGTCCATCTCGTCGAACGAGTCGACAACGATGCGCTTGACGCCTACCTCGAGTGCGCGGCCGAGCTCGAGTAGTGACTTGTTGTTGCCGTGAAGTATCAGACGCCTGGCTGGCACACCGGCAGCGAGGGCGATGTGCATCTCGCCACCGGTAGCCACATCGATGTGCATGCCCTCCTCGTGAACGAGCTTGGCCATCGCCTTGCTGAGGAACGCTTTCGACGCGTAGGCGACTCCATCGCCGAAGGCCTCGACAGCTTCCCGGCACCGCAGGCGCAAGTGTTCCTCGTCATAGACATAGACGGGAGTTCCGAACTCCTCGGCGATGTCGATCACATCCAGCCCGCCTATGTGGAGGCGGTCTTCGATGATCTCCGCCGTCTCCGGCAGCAGGTGGTGTCCGATGGGATTGGTGGTCACATTCGCTCCGGGATCTCGATGGCCAGAAGATCGAGAAGTGTCGTCAGCGTCGCAAGCGTCACGTCGACGAGCGACAACCACGAGGCCTGCCGATCGCGATCTTCCTCTCTGAGGATGTGGCAGTGTTCGTAGAACCGGCTGAAGTCGGTCGCCACTTCGTAGGCGTACTCAGCAATCACGTTCGGAGCGCGGAGGTTCGCTGCTCGGTAGACGACTTCCTCGAGGCGAACCAGACGCAGCATCAACGATCGCTCCTGAGCAACAGTCGGCGCAACGATCGGGCCGGGAGCGAACCCGGCGTCAGCAGCCTTCCGAAGAATGGACTTGATGCGTACCGCCGAGTACTGGAGGTACGGCCCGGTCTTGCCCTCGAACGAGGAGAACCGTTCGAGGTCGAAGATGTAGTTCGACGTTCGGTGGTTCGACAGGTCGCCGAACTTCAGTGCAGCAAGCCCGACCTGCTGTGCGATCGTGTCGCGCTCTTCGTCCGGGTAGTCCTCTGCGATGTGTGCTTCGTCGAGCCGTTTACGAGCCCCATCGGTGACGAGCGAGATGAGATCACCGAGCCGAAGCACACCACCTTCTCTGGTCTTGAACGGCTTGCCGTGCTCGTCGTTGACCGTTCCGAAGCCGATGTGTTCGAGGATCGTCGCGTCCGATGCATAACCGGCCCTTCGAGCCGCTCTGAAGACCTGCTCGAAGTGAAGCGACTGGCGGATATCGACCACGTACAGGCCAGCATCCATGTTCATGTCGGTCGCACGCATTTCGATCGTGGCAAGATCCGTTGTCGAGTAGAGATACGAACCATCGGACCGTGTCAGCAGGAGCGGCGGCATCTCTTTCTTGTCTCCCGGTTGGTCGACATCGATGACCACAGCACCTTCCGACTCCCGTGCGATGCCGGTGGAGAGCAGATCGCGCACCATCGGCTCGAGTCGGTCGTGGACCGTCGACTCGCCGTACCAGACATCGAACTCGACACCGAGATTGCCGAAATCTACGCGTTGTTCGGCAACAGAGACGTCGTGGAAGTGCTTCCACACCGCGAGGTAGCCGGCACGACCATTCTGAAGATCGAACGTGGCCTGCCTTGCGCGCTCTGCCGTCTCCGGCTCCTCTGCGCACCGCTTGGTTATGACGGGATACATGTCCGAGAGATCATCGAGCGTCACCGGCGACTCGGACGGATAGGGACCGTCGACGTCGACATCGTATTCGGGATCGAAATACACGAGACCCGGCTGACGATCCTCGAGTTCAATTATGAGTTGCCCGACCGGCATCCCCCAGTCACCGATGTGGATGTCACCGATCGTGTTGTAGCCGAGGAAACGGAAGATCCGCTTGAGGCTCTCCCCGATGACCGCTGCCCGCAGATGTCCGACATGCAGGGCCTTCGACATGTTCGGGCCGCCGTAGTCAACGACCACGGTGCGGTCGTCCTCGATCTGCTTCACGGCGAGACGGTCAGAGTCCTCCATGTCCGTCACTGCGTCAGCCAGACGTGTGTCATTGATCGAGATGTTCAGGAATCCGGGACCTGCGATATCGACGCCATCGATGATGCCGGGCGCATCGAGCCGACCAGCCACACCTTCGGCGATCTCTCGCGGGTTTCGACCGGCACTCTTGGCAGCAGCCAATGCACCATTGCACTGGTAGTCGGCCAGCTCCGGTCGTTGGGAGACAACGACTTCGCCGAACGAACGATCGACACCTTCAGCCTCGAAGGCTGCGCCGACGATCTCGGTGAGTTGCTGCTGGAGTGACATGTGTTGCCTGCTTCGATTGGTTCGGGAGATTACGACGAAATCGAGTGCCGGAGCCGCAAGGTTACAATCCGCGTGCGCCCCAGTAGCTCAGGGGATAGAGCACCGGCCTCCGGAGCCGGGAGCGCAGGTTCGATTCCTGCCTGGGGCACAGCCTTCCGGCCGACAACCGACAACCGACAACCGACAACCGGAATCGGAAATCGGAAATCGGAAATCGGCGAGCATCGCGAGCGTCGATTCCTGCCTGGGGCACGAAAGAAGAACAAAGAACAAAGACTCCTCACTTCGCTCGCACAGGGGGGAGTTGGGTTCTGAGTCTCGGTTCTTTCGTCTTTCGTCTTCTGTCTTTGCTCTTCTCAGCTCTCGAGTGCTTCACGCACCAGACGGTTCACCAGTGCGCCGTCGACGTCTTTGCCGGACTTCATGACCGCTCCGATCACACGGCCTGCCGGCGTGTCGGCATCAGCCCCGATCTCGGCGATCGTTGCATCCACGAGTGCCCTCGTTGCATCCTCGTCGAGGGTCTTGGGCAGATACTTGGTGAGGTAGTCGATCTCATACGCGAGCTTGCTCGACTGCTCGACGCCGCTCTCCCCCATCGTGTCGTACTCAGCCTTGGACTTGGTGATCCTCTTCACGTACGTGGCGATGGTCTTCGTGTAGAGGGTGTCATCCACCTCACCCGAGAAGCTTGGTGCGCTCTTGGCCGCCGAGACCTCTGTCTGGACGGACCTGATCGCGTTCAGCGTGGCTTTGTCCTTGGCCTTCATGGCCGTGATCTGGTCCTGTCTCAACTGCTCTTCGATCGTCATGAGGCTCCTCAGTGCGTGTTGCACCTCGGACGGTAGAGCGTCTGGCGCGGACTCTGATCATCTCTGCAAGATTTCTCGGCACGTATAGGCAGCGCCACGTAGACTTGTAATCAAGCCGGGATGGAAGAACCGTTTGACATGCGTGGGGTGTTTGTGAAAAAATTCACTTTCACGAACGCCTCATATACAACCTGATGTTCTAGGAGATAAAGACGTGCTCACCGTCACCGATTGGAGAGAACTCGCCGCCTGCCGCAATTCCGACCCGGATACCTTCTTCCCCGTCGGGACCACCGGTCCAGCCGTCGACATGATCGTAAAGGCCACCGCCATCTGCGAGGCCTGCAGCGTCCAGGAAGAGTGCCTGCTCTACGCACTTGAAACAAACCAGGAAGCTGGTGTCTGGGGAGGCCTTCCCGAGGACGACCGTCGTAGGTACCGCAAGCGTTGGCTCGCCGAAAGGCGCCGACAGCGCCAACTCGTCGGCTAGCGACAAGAAACTCGAAACGGACCCGCAAGGGTCCGTTTCTTCGTCAGGTTCCAGGTATCAGGCGTCAGGCATCAGATCAGCGCTTGACGCCAAACGATTGACGATGAACGCTCAGCTGCCGAACCCCACACCGCGATCGGTGGGGCGCTCGATCTCGATGAAGGCAACCGAATCGATGGCGATACCGAATCGGTGTTCTCGCGTATCAGTGATCCACAGCACGGAGTCCTTGCTCTTGAGCGCCTTCTCGTATGCGGCGCTCACTGCTGAGGGGTCGTCCACCTCGAGTTCCAATTCTCGTGCCGACTTGACGCCGATGCGAACCGTGTGCTGATTGCTCATCTGAATCCCTTCGTCGCGAGCGATGGTACCGCTAGCCGATGACCAGCTCGGGATGGCTCTTGATCCGCGGACTGGACTCGATGATCTGTGTCGCGATGGCGTCGAATGCCGCGGCAGCTTCACCGGATGGGTCCACGACCGAGATCGGTTCGCCGACATCCGCTCCTTCACGCATCGCCGGGACGAGCGGGATCTGTCCCATGAATGGAACGTCGAGATCCCCGGCAAGGACCTCTCCCCCGCCACTTCCGAAGATGTCGTAACGCTTTCCGTCATCGCCGGTGAACCATGACATGTTCTCGACGACGCCGATGATGTCCTGGTCCACCTTGCGAGCCATGAGACCGGCGCGTACGGCGACTCGCTGTGCCGCCGGCTGGGGTGTGGTCACAACGATGACCTCAGAGCGAGGCAGGTACTGGCTGATCGAGATCGCCACATCACCGGTTCCCGGGGGCAGATCGATCAGCAGGTAGTCGAGGTCTCCCCAGTGCACGTCCACGAGGAACTGCTCGAGTGCCTTGTGGAGCATGGGCCCCCGCCAGACAACGGCTTGATCCGGCTGGACGAAGAAGTCCATCGAGATCACGGAAACACCGTTCGCCTGCGGAGGCATCAGCATGTCTTCGATGACGGTTGGAGCACGATCCACACCCATCATCTTCGGAATCGAGAATCCCCACACATCGGCGTCGATGATGCCGACCATCTTGCCTTGGTTGGCCAGAGCCACACCCAGATTCGCCGTGACCGACGACTTCCCGACGCCGCCCTTGCCCGACGAGATGCCGATGACGCGGGTCTTGGACGACGGAGAGGCGAACTTGATCTCACGCTGCTCCACTGTGCCGCCTCTGAGGTCGGCAGAGAGCTTGGAGCGCTCCTCGTCTGTCATCGACGTGAACGTCACGTTCACGGACGTGACACCTTCCACGGTCATGGCAGCGGCGGTCACATCGGCCGTCAAGGTGTCCTTGAGCGGACACCCCGGGATCGTGAGGGCAACGGTGACATCGACCGTGCCATCTACGACTTCGAGCTCACGGACCATGCCGAGCTCACCAAGTCCTTTGTGGATCTCGGGATCCTGAACCTGTTCGATCGCGGCGCGTACCGCAGCAACATCAACCACTGGAACTCCTATCGAGGTAGTGGAAACGAGGCTAGTGGTGTGTCGAAGGAATGATCACCGTGTCTCTCCGTCGCT
>JBDLJV010000010.1:0-26153 GCA_039714175.1 Actinomycetota bacterium | reverse complement strand
GCATGCTCCACGATGCCGTCGATCGTCGGGAACAGCTGGTTCTCGAGCGACGCGGCGAACGGGAACGACGGGACGTCAGGCGCCGTGTACCGGACGACCGGGGCGTCGAGCCACTCGAACGTCTTCTCCGAGATCTGAGCCGAAACCTCAGCGCCGTACCCGAGGAACCTGTTGTCCTCATGGACGATCAGCACCTTCGATGTCCGCTTGACAGCTGCTTCGATGGACGGCCAGTCGAGTGGCTTGAGTGACCTGAGGTCGAGCACCGTTGCGTCGATGCCCTGTTCCTCCAGGAGTTCGGCGGCTTCGACAGCGAAGTGCGCCATTGTTCCGTAGGCGATGATCGTGAGGTCGTCGCCAGCACGTCTCAGCGCTGCCTTTCCGAGGGGGACCGAGTGCCCTGCTTCCGGAATCGGGCCCTTCGCCAGGCGGTAGAGCTTCTTCGGCTCCATGTACATGACCGGATCTGGATCCTCGACAGCTGCCCGAAGCAGCCCATAGGCGTCTGCGGGTGTCGATGGGATGACGATCTTGAGGCCAGGCACGTGCGCGTAGAACGCTTCAATCGACTGGGAGTGGTAGAGCGCTCCGTGGATACCTCCGCCGTATGGCGTTCGGTAGGTGAGGGGGAGCGACCAACGTCCATTGGAGCGGTAGTGCGTCCGCGCTGCCTCCGAAACGATCTGGTCGAATGCCGGCTGGATGAAGTCGGCGAACTGAATCTCAGCCAACGTCGTGGTACCTGTCGCAGCTGTGCCGATGCCGACGCCGGCGACGAGTGCCTCTGCAATAGGTGTGTTGAAGCAACGGTCCTCTCCGTACGCGTCGGTGAGGCCCTGGGTTGCCTTGAATACGCCGCCCTTCGGATCGGCCACGTCCTCACCGAAGATGATCATGTCGCCGTGATCAGCCATGAGATCGTGCATCGATTTGTTGATCGCCGCTATCAGGTTGCCTTCGTCTCCTGCAGGTTCTGTTTCGATCTCTGTCACCGGCGTATCGGGCACGATGTCTTTCACGAACACGTGGCTGTATGCGTCTGATGGGTCTGGTGAGGATTCCGTTGCCTTCACAGCATTCGCGATCTCCTCGATTACCTCCGCCTCGATTTCGCGTTCGAGCTCCTCAGTGAGGATCCGCTGTTCGACGAGGTACTGCTTGAAGTTCGGAATCGGATCCTTGCGACGCCAGATCTCCACCTCTTCCCGGCTCCGGTACAGCTTGTCGTCGTCATCAGATGTGTGGGCGTAGTAGCGGTAGGTCTTGGCTTCGATCAGTGTCGGCCCTTCACCTGCCCTGGCTCGCTCCACGGCCGCGGCCATTGCGCCGTAGACCTCGAGGACGTTGTTTCCATCCACGACGATGCCTGGCATGCCATAGCCGATCGCCCGATCAGCGACCGTACCCGCGAGCTCCTCTGCCGCCGGCACCGAGATCGCGTACAGGTTGTTCTGGATCAGGAAGATCACCGGCAGCTTGTGAATCCCGGCGAAGTTCATCGCCTCGTGCCAGTCACCCTCCGACGTCGAGCCTTCGCCTCCGTCGACCACGACAACGCCATCGCTCCCGTTGCGCTTGAGTTCGTACGCCACTCCGCACGCCTGGGGGTACTGCACGCCGATAACGGATCCCTGCGTGAACATGTTGAGATCGGGCTCGGACCAGTGGTTGGGCATCTGACGTCCACCGCTGGAAGGATCGGACTCCTTTGCGAACACGCCGGCGAACACGTCTTCGGCAGACATCCCTGCAGCGAGAACGTACGCAACATCGCGGTAGTACGGCATCGACCAGTCCTTCGACGGATCGATCGCTGCTGCGGCACCGACCTGGGTGGCTTCGTGTCCGGAGACGGAAACCACGAACGGGACGCGACCCTGACGGTTGAGCGCCCACATGCGCTCATCGAGTTTGCGCGCCAGCAGCATCTTGCGATACAGATCGATGAGATCCTCATCGCTGAGACCGAGTGCGGTGTGGTCGATCACGCTATCAAGTCCCAACGTCACGATTCGTCTCCTTGTTTCGGCGCTGCGTCGATTCTCGACTCTGCAACGTGTTCGGCTGCCTTCTCGGTACTGATTCCGAGTTGGGTGGATGTCTCGAGGATCTCGGTGAGGTTGTCGTAGATCCGATCAACCATTCGGTTGGACTTCTCGACCGAATAGCCGCCGACCTCTGCCGCGATGTTGATGATGCCCCCTGCATTGACGACGAAGTCGGGTGCATAGAGGATGCCTCGATCGGCAATGCGTGTTGCATCGTCATCGACGGCGAGCTGATTGTTGGCTGATCCGACGATTGCTTCACAGGCGAGATCGGGGATGGAACGCTCGTTGAGGTCCGCGCCGAGGGCGCACGGGGAGAAGATGTCGCACTCGATCTTGTGGATCTCGTCGACCGACACGACCTTTGCTCCCAACTCACGGGCCACCGCATCGGTTGCCTGTCCATTCACATCTGCAACGACAAGTTCAACGCCCTTCTCGGCAAGGATCTCAGCGAGGAAATGCCCGACCTTGCCGACGCCCTTGATTGTGACTCGGCGTCCGGAGAGGTCGTCAGTGCCCCACAGATGCTCGCTGACGGCTCGCATGGAGGCATATACGCCGCGAGCCGTACCGGGTGATGGGTCACCGGAACCGCCGTTCTCGATGGGGAGCCCGCTCACGTACTTCGTCTCGGTGGAAACGATCTCCATGTTGGCAACCGTCGTACCGACGTCCTCTGCAGTGATGTACTTGCCTGCGAGTCCGTCGATGAAGCGACCGTAGGAACGGAACAGTTCGTCGGAAGCCAACTCCTGCGGATCACCGATGATGACAGCCTTTCCGCCGCCCTGGGCGAGTCCAGCTGCTGCTGCCTTGTAGGTCATGCCCTTCGAGAGTCGCAGCACATCAACGAGTGCTGACTGTTCATCCGGATACGGATAGAAACGGGTCCCGCCGAGGGATGGTCCGAGAGCTGTGCTGTGGATGGCGACGATCGCCTTGAGTCCGGTGGCGTGATCTACGCCGAAGTGCACGGATTCGTGTGCTTCCGTGCCGATGGTCGTGAATACTCCCAAGACTGGCCTCCGATGGATGCTGAAGGCGCCGTTGCGGCGTACCCGTATGTTAGCGATGCCGAACTCGGCTACTCCCATCGTTCCTCGGCTTAGCATCTGTCCCATGATCAAGACCGCCTACTTCCGCACGTACCTGCCTGCGTCGCGTTCCGGTGCCCTCCCGCCGAGGAGGGACGTGACAGGGGCGTCGAAGGTGAGTCACGATGGGAAGTTCCTGTGGACGGAGTCGATGGTGGACGATGCCATCTTCACCGTTTGGCAGGGGGAGCAGTACGCCTGCCCGCGCAACATGCGCTTGAGAATGATCGAAGGCGTACTCGCATTCTCAAAGACTTATCCAATGATGCCGATGGTGTCGGATGCGGAAAGAGTCGAACTGGCCAGCGAACTAGCGGTGCTGAGGAAGGCCACACCCATCTCGCGGAGCTTCATCCTGTCATCCGCATGGCATGTTCCGCTTCGCTGGTTCTCCGCGTTTGCTCCGAGCGAGCGTGAGCTCTACGAGTCGGACGCCGGCTCATCTATTCGATACCGTACTTCGATCGGTGAAGCGATCGACAGGGTTCACTGGAGCGCGACCGTTCTGTCCAACTCCGGATTCCCCGAGCAGGTGATCGAACGAGTCGACGATCTCGAACGCTGGCTGATGGAGTTCTCCGCTGATTCGATGGTCGAACTCGATTACGACCAGGTCGCCAGGGTGTTCTCCGATGCCGACCTGGCACTCGACGAGTCCGTCGAGGACATCCGCAACAGCTTGCTTGCGCTCGAACGCGGCGACGGAGACGAATCCCAGCGCCACTACGAACAGGTGGCCTCCCGCTGGTTCCGGGCCCAGTCGTTCACGTTCAGCAACTAGGGCTTCGCCCTAGTTGCGGTAGTACGTAGTACGTAATACGTAGTACGTACTACGGCGATGGACATTGGTTCGGCTGTGCCGAAGCTATGTCCATCGCTACATCCAGAGCGGGGGCGGAGTGCGTCAGCCAGCCGACCGAGATGACGTCGACGCCGGTCTCGGCGATCGCTCGAACGGTGTCGAGCGTCACGCCCCCGGAGGCTTCGGTGCGCATTCGGCCGCCAACCATTGTGACGGCTCGCTGCAGTTCCTCGGGTGTCATGTTGTCGAGAAGAACGACATCGGCGTCGGTCTCGAGTGCTTCGGTGAGTTGGTCCAGCGTGTCGACCTCAACCTCAACGATCATGTTCCTTCCGACGAGGTCCCGTGCCTTCGACACTGCGTCTGCAATCGAATCGGAGGCTGCGAGATGATTGTCCTTGATCATGACAGCGTCGTAGAGACCCATGCGGTGATTGGCCCCGCCACCGGCGGCTACGGCGTACTTCTCAAGACGACGAAGGCCGGGGGTCGTCTTGCGGGTGTCCACGATCAGTGCAGCTGTCCCACTCACGGCTTCAACAAAGGAGTGTGTCGCCGTTGCCACGCCGGAGAGCTGCCCGAAGAGATTGAGGGCTACGCGCTCTGCGGTCAGCAGCGACCTGGTTGATCCGGTCGCCTCCATGACGACGGTTCCCCCGTCGACAACGTCGCCATCCTCGGCGAACCTCTGGATGGCGATGGTTGGATCGACATGGTTGAAGCACATCTCGACGATCGGGATGCCAGCGACACAACCCTGAGCCCTGACAACGATCTGGGCCACGGATCGGTGAGCGTCCGGAATGGTTGCGAGGCTTGTCAGGTCACCGACATCCGACAGGTCTTCGTCATATGCCTCTGCGATGATCCTTGTGGCAGCGTCGGCGACCTCAGGTGTCATGCTCGCGCTCCGGCGCCAGATGCCACAAGTTCGATCTGGTCGTGCGGGGTCGGTGTCATGTGGGAGCGCTCAGCGAGAGTGCTATCGAGTTCCGGGTAATCGGCGCGGTAGTGGGCACCTCTGGACTCGGTCCGTTCGAGGGCTGCTGCGGCGATGAGGGCTGCAACGGTTGAGGAGTCCGATGGCGGCCCATCGAGAGCGGCGAGTTGTTCGAGCGCTCGCTCAAGGCCCCGCTCGTCGCGAGCAATGCCGACGTGATTCCACGCGATCTGTCGTACCGCGTAGGTGTTCGCCTCGTAGTAACGAGACGCCCGTTCCGCTGCATCGAAGGGGACGAGGTTCGGCGAATCCGTGTGCTCCACATCGGCTGTGGCAATAGAGGAGGCGACGCGGTGGCCCATGACCGCTGCTTCCAACAGGGAGTTGCTTGCAAGCCGGTTGGCCCCGTGCAGGCCTGTTGACGCTACCTCGCCGCATGCCCAGAGTCCTGTGATGCTGGTCTGCCCGGATAGGTCCGTTGCAACTCCGCCCATGTGATAGTGCTCAGCAGGAGCGATCTCGATCGGCTCTCGTCGCGCATCGATCCCGGCCTCGAGGGCTGCAGTGAAGACTGTCGGGAATCTCGTTTGCATGGCGTCCCCGACTGCCTCGGTAGCGTCGATGAACGTCCGGTGACCGGCTTGCCGATGTCTCCAGATCGTCCGCGCAACGATGTCGCGTGGCGCGAGTTCGGCATCGGGGTGGATGCCGACCATGAACCTGCTCCCGTTCTCGTCGATCAGGCTTGCTCCCTCTCCGCGAAGAGCCTCGGTTACGAGCGGAGCAGGATGGTCGCGAACAGAGAGCGCAGTGGGATGGAACTGGACGAACTCGAGATCCGCGAGCATCGCTCCTTGGCGGGCGGCAGCGGCAAGGCCGGCTCCTTGCACGTCGCGTGGATTGGTCGATCTCGCGTAGACGCCACCGATTCCGCCGGAGGCGAGAACGACGGCAGGCGCCAGGTGGGCTTCGATGGCGCCGTTGTCCTTGAGGGCGAGGATTCCGCCGATCGAGCCACCGACACGGATGAGGTCGATCAATCTTGTTCGTGGTACGAGGGCGATGTCCCGGCGTTCGACCGTCGCGATGCGCAACGCACGGATGATCTCGGCTCCGGTCGCATCTCCACCAGCGTGCACGACGCGGCGTGCTGTGTGTCCGGCTTCTTGGCCGAGCATGAGATCGCCCTCGGCATCGCGGTCGAATGCCGCCCCATACTCGATCAGCCAATCGACGAGCTCAGGCGCTGAGGCCGCGATTGCCCTGGCAACACCAGAATCTGCAATGCCTCCACCCACGCGGAGCGTGTCGGCGACGTGCTCCGCTGGAGCGTCGCCGACATCGATGGCAGCTGCCATGCCACCCTGGGCCAGCGAGGTGGACCCATCTCCAACGCCTGCGGCCGTGACGATCACCGACGCATCCAGGCTGAGCGCCGTCGAGAGTCCGGCTATCCCCGAACCGACAATGAGTGGTCGGTCGTGATGGATGGTTGCGATCTCGGGTGTGCTCATCCCAGGGCCAACATGCGGTTGACAGCTGAGCGGGCGCCTTCGGCGACGTCTTCAGGAATCGTCACCTCGTGCTTCATGTCCCTGAGCGAGTCACGGATCCCTTCGAGTGTGATCATCTTCATGTACGGGCAGAGGTTGCAGGGTCGAACGAACTCGGTAGTGGGAGACCCGGCGGCAACGTTGTCGCTCATCGAGCACTCGGTCACCATTACGACGCGATCAGGTGCTTCCGTGCGTACCCAGTTGATCATTCCTGCCGTTGACCCGACATAGTCCGCTTCCTCAAGGACGTCGGTGGGGCATTCGGGATGGGCGATGATCTGGATGTCCGGGTAGTCCTTCCGGTACTCGCGGAGCTCTTCTGCGGTGAATCGTTCGTGGACTTCGCAGGAACCCTGCCAGAGGATGATCTCCTTGTCCGTCTGGGACGCGACCCAGCGCCCGAGGTACTGATCGGGTAGGAAGATGATCCGGTCGGCGTCGAGCGATTCGACGACGCGCAATGCATTCCCCGAGGTGCACGTGATGTCGCAGGCTGCTTTGACCGCCGCTGAGGTGTTCACATAGGTGACGACCGGTGCATCCGGATAGCGCTCACGCAGGAGTGCGATGTCTGCCGGTGTGATCGAATCGGCAAGGGAGCACCCGGCTTCGAGGTCAGGGATGAGAACGGTCTTGGAGGGGCTGACGAGCTTCGCTGTCTCAGCCATGAAATGGACACCAGCCATGACGATCACATCCGCGTCGGTCTCGCCTGCGAGTTGGGCGAGTGCAAGCGAGTCGCCGGTGAGGTCCGAAACACCGTGATAGATGTCGGGCGTCATGTAGTTGTGGGCGAGAACAACCGCATTGCGCTGCTTCTTCAGTTCCTCGATCTCGTCGATCAGCGGAGTCAGGGCAGCGATCTCGACGTCTGGCAGCACGTTGTCGAGTCGGTCGGTGATGGTGAGCGCCGTGGTCACTGGCTTCCTCTCAGATACTTATGCTCGCTTCGAGCATTACCATAACGATACACCGATTCGGGTGGTTCCGTAAGCCCGATTCCGTGCAAAGAGACAAGGAGAACGCATCACTGGCAAGAAGAAGCTCGGAGTCTCCGTCTCACTTGACGCGGTGATCGTCACTGTCACTGACGACGAGCCGAACATCCTCGTCGTCCGGCATGATCTGAACGAACCCGGTGCGCTGCCTTCCGGTCCGCTCGATCCGGAGCGGGACCTCACCCTCGACAAGGCTGTTCGTAGGTGGCTGGCGCTGCAGACGGGCGTAGAAGTCTCCTACGTCGAACAGCTGTACACGTTCGGTGATCGATCGCGAAGCGCAGCGATCGCCGGAGAACGCGAGCTCGCTGTCGGGTATGTGGCTTTGGTCGCGGAGGAGCCACCATCGGAGGGATCAAGCTGGGAGCCGGTCTATGACCTCTTCCCGTGGGAGGATCACCGATTCGGCCAGCCTGACGTACTGACGGGCCATCTCGTACCGAGATTGGAGGAGTGGGCTGTTGGTGACGACGATCGACAAGCCAGGGTGCAGATCACGTTCGGGATCGGTACGCCGTGGGATCCGATCCGAGTGCTCGAGCGGTACGAATTGCTTCACGAGGCCGGCCTCGTCCATGAGCATTTCATGGATCAGGGGGACCGCGTGCCGGACGACGTGTGTGGCATGGCGATGGCCGGGGATCATCGTCGGATCGCAGCGACGGCGCTGGGTCGCTTGCGAGGGAAGCTCACGTACCGTCCCGTGATCTTCGAGGTGATGCCGGAGGAGTTCACGCTTACCGAGCTCCAGCGCGCTGTGGAAGCGATCACAGGATTCGGCCTGCACAAGCAAAACTTCCGAAGACTGGTCGACAGGGGAGAACTCGTGGAGCCGACGGGAGGTCACCGTTCCTCCACAGGTGGCCGACCCGCAGCGCTCTACCGTTTCCGCTCCGACGTTGCGTCCGAACGTCCCCGCCCCGGCTTCCCCCTCCCGCATCCCAAACAACTCTGACCCACTCCCCACCGCGAACCCAGGGTTACAGACCCTCTGGGCGAAGTCTCTGGCCCACAGAACGGTGGAGGGGAACAGCGTGCGGGTATCTTCGGGGCATGTCAACGCTCAAGCTCCTCGGACTCGGGATGGCATGGATCCTCGCTTCCATCGCAATCGCCGTGGTTGCTGCGATCGTGCTCACCGAGTTGCTCGATGTCATTGGCATCGTCGAATCCGGTGAGACGAGCTACACATTCGCGATCAACACGATCCTTCTTGCTGTGTTCGTCGTCCTCGTTCTCATTCCGTACCTGTTTCGAGATCGATTCATGCCTGCCGAAGCCGATGAGCCGGACGAGTGAGCCTCGCGTAGGCTGTCGATCATGACCTATCCACTTCCTGAGCCACGTTCAATTCCTGGCGTCACGTGGAGACCAGCGATCAAGGACGACGCGGCGGCAATCGTGGTGCTCCAGGACGCGTGTTTCGAGGCAGACGGCGGCTTCCGTGAGGTCGAATCGGAGATCCTCGAGCGATGGGAATCGGACTACTGCAATGTCACCGATGATTCGCTGATAGCCGTCAAGGATGATGGTCGGATCATCGCAACATCGTGGTCCTACATTCCAACGATCGCTGCCACCAAGTGGAGGGCATTCGCGGACAACTTCGTCCATCCGGAGTGGCGCACATCGGAGATCCAGGAGTTCGTGCACGCCTGGTGGGAGGCCCGCTGTCTTCAGCGACTGGCGGTCTTCGATGATGGGCTCGATCAGTGGCTGTGGCGCGGTGTCTATGACTGGCAGACGGACGCGATCGATTTCCTGGTCGAACACGGCTACGAGCCGATGCGCTACTACGACGAGTTGATCCGCGACCTCTCAAAACCAATCGATGCTCGACCATTCGATCCTGCTCTCAGGGTGGAGACGTGGGAGTCGGCACCATTAGAGGATTCGCTGACCGCCCACAACGGTTCATTCATCGATCACTGGGGTTCGCAACCGATCGCGGAGACATCCTGGGCACAGGGAGTCAACGAATTCACCTTGATGGATGCCTCCTTCGTCGTGTACGACGGATCAGAACCTGTTGCCTACCTGATGGCAGCCGCGTTCCCCCACGATTTCAAGGACAAGGGCCGCACGGAAGCGTGGGTGGAGGGATTGGGGACGATCCGGTCACACCGCAAGCGAGGTATCGCTTCGGCATTGGTGACCCGGGCGATGGAGGTTTTCGAGGCGGCGGGAATGGAGTACGCGGCTCTCGGTGTGGATTCGGAGAACCCAACCGGGGCGTTCCATATCTATGAATCGCTTGGATTCGTTTCCGATCGTCGCAACATCGCCTACATCAAGAAGGTGTGACGGAATCGTTCCGTAGGCGGGCGAGAACCTCAGGATCAACAGCGGTCCCGGTGTGCTCCCGGATGGCGATTGCTATCGCACCCGCCGCACCGTCGACCGCAGTCGCGATGTGTGTGTCGGGCCAGGTGGCCGCGATTCGTTCCCGGACCCGTGACGCGACGGCATCTGCCTTGGTGACCATTGAGCCCGCCAGGACCAGCACATGCGGTTCGGTGCCTCCGCTCGCAGCAATCGCCGAGGCGGTCAGATGGTCGGCTGCCTGTTCGACGAGAGCCCTGGCTGTCTCGTCTCCGTTGCGACAGTGCTCGATGACAAGCGGAGCAAGGCGCCCGAAGTGGACCGGCGGGTTGCTGTACACAGAGGCGACGATCTCTGATCCTCGATCCAGTTCTCGGATATCCGTCAGATCGAACTCCTGAACCACGGCGTCAATGAGCGTGGTCGTCGGACCCCTTCCGTCCATGGAGCGCAGTGCAGCTCGCACTGCTTCGATCCCGAGCCACACAGCCGATCCTTCGTCGCCAACGAGCCATCCGTGCCCGCCAGCTCTGCGGTCGATCTGCCAATCGGATACGCGAGCGGCGATCGAACCGGTACCGGCAGCGAGAACGATGCCACTCGGTGCCGTCGTACCTGCCGCGTACGCCGCAAGTACGTCGGGTATGACGTCAGGCGTACCCGGGAGTCCTGCCTGATTCCACATTTCGAGAAGCGTGGAGACGGCGGCAGCGCGGGTAGCGGTACCGCCTGCCGCGGCGATCACTCCGTGAGTGATTGTCGACGTATCGACATCGCCAAGAGCTTTCATGAGTGCTTCGTGGATCACCGCAGCGACAGATGTGCCACTGGACCAGAGATTCGCACCATCACCCACGCTTGAAGCAATTGCCGCACCGTGTGCGTCAGCGATGAGCACGCGCGTGTGTGTCCCCCCCGCATCAACTCCCAAGTATCGGCTTGACAGGTCATCCATGTTGTAAGTATATTTCATCTTGTACGGAAAATATGTAGCGAGATTTCATACACCGTGTCTTCCAACGCAGCTCCACGCAGCGATACCTCAGTCGCCTCTGAAGGTACAGCTTCATTTCAGGATCCTACGGTGCTCATCAGGACGGTGCTTCCGTCGCTCTCCGCTGCTGAACGGAGGGTGGCTGAACAGATCCTCTCGAATCCTCGCGATGCTGTTGCGAGCAACATTGGATCACTCGCGGGGGATGCGTCGACGTCGCAGGCGACGGTTGTTCGATTCTCGAAGAAGGTCGGTTTCTCAGGCTATCCGGACCTGCGAATAGCCCTTGCTGCCGAACTCGGACGAACCGCCGCGGAACGGAGCGTTCGAGCAGAGACAGGTCTCGACATAGGGCCCGACGACTCGCTTGAGGAGATCACTGCAAAGGTGGGCGCTCTCGATTCCCAGGCGATCGATGACACGATCGCAAATCTTGACATCGATGTCCTCGGGCGAGTTGCCACGGCGATCTCTGACGCAACTCGAATCGAGATCTACGGGATAGGAGCATCCGGTCTCGTTGCGACTGACCTTGAACACAAGCTTCGGAGGATCGGTCTCCCGGCTGTTGCCTCTACCGATGGTCACGCTGCCCTCACATCGGCGGCTGTCCTCCCAGCCAGCGGTCTGGCCATCGGTATCAGCCACAGCGGCGCAACTCTTGACACCGTCGATCCGCTCATCCTCGCCCGATCACGCGGAGCAACCACTGTCGCGATCACGAACTTCTCGCCATCAGCCCTCGCCAAGGCAGCCGCCCTTGTCCTCACCACGGCTGCTCGCGAATCCACCCTCCGGGCGGGGGCGATGGCGAGTCGTGCTGCCCAGCTCACGGTGGTTGACTGCATGTACCTTGCGGTTGCTCAGAGGAACTTCGACGAAACCCTGACGGCGCTCAATCTGACTTCGGGTGCCGTGAAGAGCCGTCGGCAATCGACAGTGAGGCCGACATGAGTTCCTCAAGACACATCGTTCGCGTGAACAGCTCGACCGAGGAGCGGAATCCTCGCACGGTCGAGATCGACACGCTTCCATCGATCGGCGTTCTTGAGCTGCTGAATGCCGAGGATCAACGCGTAGCTGAGGTACTGGAGCGTGCACTCCCATCGATTGCGGTCGCGGTGGACGCGGCGGTGGACCGGTACGAAGCGGGTGGCACGATGCACTACTTCGGAGCCGGGACGTCGGGCCGTATCGGCGTCATGGACGCCGCAGAGATCCCTCCAACCTTCTCGGCTTCGTCGGACCTCTTCGTCGCTCACCACGCCGGTGGGGAGGCTGCAGCAGAGCGAGCCATTGAGGCAGCAGAGGACGACATCGGCCTCGGACATCTCTCCGCCGCGAATGTCGGCCCCAACGACGTGGCGATCGGTTTGACCGCCAGCGGCCGTACTCCGTACGTGCTCGGTGCTCTCCGCACAGCAAAGGAAGCTGGGGCGTTCACAGTGCTCATCAGCTCTCATGCCGAAGGCGATATTGCAGACATAGTCGACGTGCATGTGTTCCTTGACACGGGACCTGAGGCGATTGCCGGATCGACGCGCCTCAAGGCAGGAACTGCGCAGAAGCTTGCAGTCAACAGCTTCTCGACCGCGCTGATGATCCGAGTCGGGAAGACTTACTCGAACTTGATGGTGGACGTTGCTCCGACGAACGCGAAGCTTCGTGGTCGTGTACTCGGAATCCTCGAGGAGGCAACCGGCGCCGACAGTGATGAGTCTGCCGCTGCTCTGGAAGCCGCGGGAGGCGACACAAAGACCGCTCTTGTCAGCCTCACGACCGGGGCAGCTCCGGACGAGGCTCGTGCTGCCCTTGATGCCGCCGACGGCAGGGTCAGGGAAGCCGTCGATGCACTCGGCTCGGCGAACCCGCAAACCAAGACTTCTACCGCGCAGGAAACAACAACCAACTAGGAGGAGAGATTATGAAGAAGCTGATGCAGGGACGTCTCGTCCCGCTGCTGATGCTCTTCCTTGCCTTTGCCCTTGTGGCATCGGCGTGTGGAGGCTCCGATGAGCCAGCTGACACGACCACGACGGTGGCTGACGCAGGAGGCGGTGGCGACGACGGTGGCGATGACGGAACAACCACCACGGCGGCGCCCGCAGATCCTGTCGATCCTGTGACGCTGACCGTCTGGTCATGGCGAACAGAGGACGAAGACGCGTACAACGAGATCTTCGATGTCTACGAAGCCGCCAACCCGGGAGTCACAGTCGAGTTCGTACCGTTCGTCAACACGGACTACAACACGATTCTGTCAACCGGCTTGACTGGAGACGGCGGACCGGACGTTGCTCAACTCCGCGCCTACGGAGGCATTCAGCCTCTGATAGAGGCCGGGCAGTTGCTGCCAATCGATGGCGAACTGGACTTGTCGAACTTCACTGACAATGTCCTGAAGGCTGCCACTGGACAGTCGGATGGTCGGGTCTACGGTGTTCCGTTCGCCTATCAGGCATTCACGGCGTTCTATAACGTGGGGATCTTTGACGAGCTCGGACTGAGCGAGCCGACGACCTGGGACGAGTGGATCTCAACGCTCGACGCGTTGGATGCAGCCGGCTACATCCCTATCTCGGCCCCGGCCGCAGATAACTGGATGCTGGCAATTATCCACGACGCCATCGGCGCGCCGCGCTATGGCGGTCAGGACTTCGAAGCGGCCATCCTGGCCGGTGAGAAGGACTTCACCGACCCTGATTACGTGGCGTCAATCGGTTTGATGCAGGATCTTCAGCAGTATCTGCCTGATGATGTCGTTGGCGTCTCCTATGAGGACTCCAAGACCCTGTTCCTGACCGAACAGGCCGGCATCTTCATCGGTGGATCGTTCGAGATCGGATTCTGGCGAGACAACGGACCAGATCTGGATCTCGGTGTCTTCGCAGTTCCGGCTCCGCCTGACTCGCTTGCCGAGTCGAGCGTGGTCGGTTGGATGGATGGCTCGTATGGAGTCAATGCCAGCTCTGACAGCGTTGACGACGCGAAGAAGCTCGTCGAGTGGATGGGCACCGTTGAGTTCGGTCAACTGTTCACAACGAAGATCAAGCAGCTGTCCCCGATCCCGGGAACAACTCCAGACGATCCGCTACTGGCCGAGTTCGGTGAGCTGTTCGCCGCTTCGCCGGTGTCGTATCTGAGCCTGGTGAATTTCCGTTACGGAGATCCGTCGGCCGATAGCCTGTTCCGCGAGGGCGTTGTGAAGATGTGGCTGGGTGACTCAACACCTGAAGAGATTGCCGCTGACGTCCAAGCAGGTGTATTCCAGTGGTTCACACCGGGCGGATGAGCTAGAAACAATGGCGCCCCGTCTACTTGCTGGCAGGAACGTCCGTTCCACACCCTCCTCGGGTGTGGGGCGGACGGCGCCGCCGTGGACGATCTTGGCGGTCTTCATCGCCCCAGCATTCCTGTTGTACACCGTCTTCCTTGTTTGGCCCCTTGTCCAAGCCCTCTTCTTCAGTTTCTTCGAGTGGAAGGGCACCGCCCGCGGGGCATTCGTCGGGTTCGACAACTTCGGCGTCCTCATCAACAGATTCCCGCTCAACGAGCAGCTTCCCAACGCGTTCTGGCACAACTGGATCTTCTTCTTCGGAACGATGGCGATCCAGGTGGCGCTGGGACTCCTCTTCGCCGTACTGCTACAGCGCAAACGAAGAGGAAAACAATTCTTCCGAACCACCTTCGTGCTCCCGTTCATGATCAGCGCGCTCGTGGTCGGCTACATCTGGGGACTCATCCTCAACCCCACCTTCGGCCCGTTCAACGCGATGCTCAAATCCATCGGGCTCGAGAACCTGGCTCGACCGTGGCTCGGCGATCCGGCCACCGCATTTCCGGTGGTCATCCTGGTCAACGTCTGGTACTGGCTCGGCTTTCCGATGTTGCTCTTCGCAGCAGGGTTGGCTGCCATTCCCGAGGATTACGCCGAGGCGGCCCGTGTCGACGGTGCCTCCAGCTGGCAGGTCTTCAAGCACGTTACGTTCCCGCTTCTTACTCCCGTATTCGGGACCGTCGCCATTCTCACGTTCATCAGATCGTTCAACGTCTTCGGCTTGGTGTGGGCGCTGGCCGGTGTCGACGGAGGACCAGCTGGTGCAACCGATGTATTGGGCCTTCTCTTCTACCGCACGGCATTCCAGGGCGGAGTTGACGCATTCGGCGTGGCTTCTGCTCTTGCTGTCGTGATGTTCATAACGATCTTCGGAGTGTCGATGATCGCGAGATGGTGGTTCGGCCGCATCGAGGAAGGTCTTGCATGACGTTCACCCGAGGAATGGCGACCAACACGCAAGCAAAGCGAAAAGAGAAGGCTGCCTCCGCTGCGATCGCTGTGCTGCTGTGGACCTACGCAGCGATCGTGATAGCGCCGCTCCTGTTGATCGTCTTCAACTCGATGCGCCCGTCCCGTGAGATCTTCAAGGATCCGATCGCTCTGCCGTCAGCTATCAATTTCGATAGCTACATCAAAGCATGGAACGAGGCGAATTTCAGTGACTACTTCGTCAACTCGGTCACGATCACGACTGCATCCGTGGTCCTCGCGACAAGTGTTTCGGTCCTCGCCGCGTACGCTCTCGGTCGGTACACGTTCAGGGGGAGCGGATTCCTCTCAGTGTTCTTCTTGTCCGGGCTCCTTCTCCCCTTCCGACTGGCGATCCTTCCCCTGTTCATCCTGCTCGACAATCTTGGCCTCGTCGACACGCGTACCGGGTTGATTCTGGTGTATGCCGCTACCGGCGTCCCGTTCTCTGTGTTCATCCTGTCTGCCTTCTTCCGGCAACTCCCGGATGAGCTCAATGAGGCAGCTCGCATCGATGGCGCGGGCGAGTTCACGATCTTCGGACGGGTCATGCTTCCCCTGGTTCGACCTGGCCTTGCCACCGTTGCCGTGTTCCAATTCGTGCCGCTGTGGAATGATTTCTTCTTCCCGCTGGTGCTGCTGCGATCCACGGACAAGTGGACGCTCCCGGTGGGTATGACTCGGTTCTTCGGCGAATTCCAGACCGATTGGTCGACATTGTTCGCCGGGATCATCATCACGACTCTGCCCCTGGTGATTCTCTTTCTTGTGGCCACCAAGCAGATCATTGCCGGCCTCACGGCAGGCATAGGAAAGATGTAGAAAAGGCCATGACTATGTCTGATCATCTGGATCGTGCAGTTGTCATACAGGGTGGCGACGTATTGACACCTGATGGATTGGCGGCGGGGGAGTTGGTGATGGAGCGTGGCCTGATATCGGCGATCGGTTCATCAGATACCGTGGTCGACGGAGTGTTTCTTGATGCGGCTGGTCTGTTCGTCGTTCCGGGATTCGTCGACGTCCAGATCAACGGTGCATTCGGCCACGACTTCACGCAGGATCCTTCGAGCATTTGGGAGGTCGGTGAGCGACTCCCCGAGCATGGTGTGACGTCCTTCCTGCCCACCGTGATCACTTCGCCAGACACGACGATCTCCCGAGCACAGGACGTGTTGGCAGAAGGGCCTCCGGACGGCTATCTCGGTGCAAATCCCATCGGCCTTCACCTCGAGGGGCCGTTCCTGTCACCCTTGCAGCCGGGAACCCACGACAAGCGGTACCTCAGGGAGCCCGGAGAGGTGGACACGTCGACGTGGACACCTGACCGAGGCGTACGGATGGTCACCCTCGCCCCTGAGCTGCCCGGTGCCTTGGAACTCATCGAGACACTCGTCGGTCGCGGCGTTGTCGTCTCCCTCGGTCACTCCGCGGCCTCACTCGAGGAGGCAGTCGCAGGCTTCGAGACAGGAGCCACGGTCGGCACTCATCTCTACAACGCGATGTCCGGCTTCCAGCATCGTGACCCCGGTCTCGTCGGAGCGCTGTTCACAGAAGCCGATGTGATAGCCGAGATCATCGTCGATGGCATTCACTCGCATCCAAGTGCGGTGCGCGTCGCCTGGGATGCAAAGGGGCCTGACCACCTCGTGCTCATCACCGACGCCATGGCCGCCATGGGGATGGGCCACGGTAGGTTCGCCATCAGCAGCGTCGATGTGGAGGTCGACGAAACCGGTCCGCGCAATGCCGACGGCGTTCTGGCGGGCAGCGCCCTCCGCATGGACGAGGCAGTTCGGAACCTTCAGTTGTTTGCAAGGTGCTCGCTCGAGGAAGCAATCGGAGCGGCAACTTCGAATCCTGCCTCAGCAATCGGAGAGCCAGACGTTGGGGTCATCCGACCCGGCGCACGCGCCGACGTGGTCCTCCTCGATGCGGATGCTGAGGTCGTCGCAACCTTTGTTGGGGGAAGACTCGCACACAATCTCGAAGACAAGTCCATCCCATCCTTCAGATCGTCACCTGGCGACTGATTCAAACAAGAAACAGGAGGAGAGAAAGATGAATACGAAGAAACGGAGCCGCTGGCCTCTGTTGTTCGTGCTCCTGCTCGTCGTCGCCCTCGTAGCCTCGGCGTGCAGCAGTTCAACGGATGACGGAGAAGGCAGTGACGCCACTACGACGACCGCTGGTCAGGACGGTGGCGACGCCACCACGACCACGAGCGGTGGAGACGACGGTGGAGACGATGGCGGAGACGCACCAACCGGTGATCTCGTCGTCGGTCGCGTCGGTGATATCGACATCCTCGACCCGCATCTCGCGACGGCATTCCAGTCCGTCCGTACCCTGGATCTCGTGTATGACGGTCTGTTGACCCTCGACGCGGATCTTGCAGTCGGACCGGGACTCGCCGAGTCGTGGGAGTTCTCAGATGACGGACTCACCCTGACTATGTCGCTGCAAGAGGGAGTCACCTTCCACGATGGAAGTGCCTTCGACAGCGAAGACGTCGCGGCGAGCCTCAACCGTGTGCTGGACGAAGAGACAGGTGCCGTTGTACGGGCCAATCTCCTTGCCATCACCGACATCGCCACGCCGGATGCCAACACTGTCGTCCTCACGCTTGCCAACGTGGATGCGTCCATTCTCACATCTCTCGCAGACGTGAACGCCGCAATCCTGTCGAGCGATGCAATCGCAGCAGGGACCGTTGACCGTGAGCCGAATGGCACCGGCGCATTCGCGTGGAACGAATGGAAGCAGGGCTCCTCGGTGACCCTGACAGCAAACGAGGGCTACTGGGGCGACGGGCCATATGTGGCCTCGCTCGAGTTCAGAATCATCCCTGATGAGAACTCGGTACTCGCAGGAATGAAGGCTGGCGAAGTTCACGTGGGAGTTCTCACGGATCCGGCAGTCGTCCTTCAGGCCGGCGATCCGCTGACGGTCCACAGGACGCCGGCACTCGCTTATCACGCCCTGATGATGAACAGCAGCCGTGAGCCACTGAGTGATCAGAAGGTCAGACAAGCAATCAGCTGTGCCATCGACCGTCAGCAGGTCATTGACACTGCAGCACTCGGCGAGGGCGAAGTAACGGGACCGATCACGATCCCGGCGTATCGCTCGAGCACCGCTGGCTTGCCATGTGGCGGCGAACGTGACATTGACACGGCAAAGGATCTGCTTGCACAAGCTGGATACGCAGATGGCTTCACGCTCAACACGATCGTGATCGCTCTCGAAACACTGACGGCGATCGCAGAGGGCGAGAACCTGGCTGCTCAGCTGGCAGAGGTGGGTATCACGCTGGAACTCGAGATTCTCGAGACCGGAACATACGTCGATCGATGGTTGGCCGCCGACTTCGATGCAGCAGTTGCATTGAACAGCGGCAAGGCAGACCCGCATCAGCTGTATGCGCGGTACTGGCCTTCGACAGGCAACCTCAACGGCGTGGCGAGCTACAACTCGCCGATGCTCGATGAGCTCTTCGCAGCTGGTCAGGTCGAGACCGATCCGGCAGTGCGCGTAGGGATCTACGACCAGATCTCCGAGGAGCTGCAGGCGCAGTCACCTTGGATCTGGGTGTTCACCGGCTTCGAGTACAGGGTCGCCACTGACGCTGTCTCTGGCTTCGTCCCGATGCCCAACGGCTCGCTTCAGTACCTGAAGCAGACCAAGCTGGGCTAGGACTCCGAAAGGCCGACCGACGTGATGAGGAGGAAGTGACATCATGACCCGTCGCTTCCTCCTCACGCGTCTCAGCGGAGCCCTTCTCACCCTCTTCGGGGTTGCCGTACTCGTGTTCGTCGTGCTCCGAATCATCCCCGGTGACGAGATCACGAGCATCCTCGGTATCGAGTCCGGCAACCTCACAGAGGCACAGCTCGAAGCACTCCGATCGTACTTCGGGTTGAATCAGCCATATCACGAGCAATTCTTCGGGTGGCTGTTCAACGTGTTGGGAGGCAACCTCGGCGTATCGATGCGCAGCGGTGCCTCTGTTTCCTCGTTGATCGCTTCGGCGCTCCCCGTCACCCTCGAACTGGCAATCCTCTCCCTCACACTCGGCATCCTGCTCGGTGTCCCCATCGGCGTCTACGCAGCCACACACCAGGGCAAAGCCCCCGATGCAGCCGCACAGAGCTTCGGTCTCATCGGACTCGCCATCCCCAACTTCGTGATCGCCTCATTCCTGATCACACTGGTCGCAGAATTGTTCAACTACTTCCCGAATGCGGCCGGGTACGCCGCACCCTGGGAGGATCTCTCACTCAATCTTCAACAGATGGCCTTCCCGGTCATCTCCCTCGGTGTCGTGCTCGCTGGGTCAATCATGCGAACGACCCGATCAGCGTTCCTGGAAGCTTCGTCGGAGCCGTTCGTGCGAACTGCCCGCGGAAAAGGGCTGTCGCAGCGACGCGTCAAATGGGTCCATGTGTTTCGCAACGCCACCATTCCCATCGTCACGATCACGGGTATCCAATTCGGCTATCTCCTCGGAGGTACCGTCGTGATCGAACAGATCTTCGCTCTTCCCGGGTTGGGCCGTCTTGTCTATTCGGCGATCACACAGCGTGAGTTCGCAGTCGTGCAGAGCACGGTTCTCGTCATCGCAGCGATGTTCGTCGTCGTCAATCTGCTCGTGGATCTCCTCTACGCCCGTCTCGATCCGAGGATCACACTCGAATGACCGACGTGACCATGAACGCAGCCGTCGAAACGGTTCCTGAACCCGAACCCGGGTTCGTCAAGCGTCTTCTTCGCAATCCACTCGGAGCGACCGGCAGTCTGATTGTCGGCCTTCTCTTCCTGGGAGCAGTCGCCTCAGCTTTCGGCTGGGTCCCGTTCGACCCGATCGCGCAGACACCGGCTGACAGGTTTTCGCCACCCTCATCGACGTATTGGTTCGGAACCGATCAGTTCGGGCGTGACATATTCTCCAGGGTCCTCGCCGGACTGAAGATCTCGTTCCAGGTGGCGATCGTCTCTGTGACGATTGCATCGATCGTGGGTACCACGGTCGGTGTTCTCGCAGGCTTCTCCGGAGGGAAGATCGACGCCATCACCATGCGTCTCGCTGACGTGTTGTTCGCCTTCCCAGCGATCCTGCTCGCACTCGTGATTGTCACCGCTCTCGGTACGGGCTGGCTCAATGCCTCGATTGCCATTGCGGTCGTCTACACGCCGGTGTTCGTGCGCGTCGCCCGTGGCCCCACGTTGCAGGTGAAGTCGGCCGACTACGTGCGTGCCGGAGTGGGGCTTGGGTTCTCGACACCGAGGATCATCTTCGGGCACGTGCTTCCCAACATCTCGTCGGCTGTGATAGTCCAGATCACCCTCAGCCTCTCGTGGGCCATCCTGACCGAGTCCGCCCTCAGCTTCCTCGGTCTCGGCACACAACCCCCCGAGGCGTCGCTGGGTCTCATGGTGTCCTCAGCGCGGGTCTTCGCGGTCATTGCATGGTGGACGCTGGTGTTCCCGTCGCTTGCGATCGTGTTGGCTGTGCTCGGCCTGAACCTGCTCGGTGACGGGCTCCGAGATGCCATCGACCCGTCAAGGAGGGATTCCTGATGCGGATCATCGGAATCATGTCGGGCACCTCCCACGACGGTGTTGATGTGGCGGCAGCCGACTTCTCCATCGCTGGCAACGCCGTGCTGATGAAACCGCTTGGCTTCCTCGAGCACGAGATCCCCGATGACCTGGACCGTCTCATCACCGATGCCATCAGTGGTGTTTCGATTGACGCGCAGGCGGTGTGCCGGCTCGATACCGAGCTTGGGCAGCTCTGCGCATCAGCGGCGGCTCGTGCTCTGGGTGCGTTCGCCGAGAACGCCGACCTCATCGTCTCCCACGGTCAGACGATCTGGCATTGGGAAGAGGGCGGACGAGCTCG
Source organism: Actinomycetota bacterium (assembly GCA_039714175.1). GTDB lineage: Bacteria > Actinomycetota > Acidimicrobiia > Spongiisociales > UBA5794 > B3-G11. The sequence continues at coordinate 5,185 of JBDLJV010000010.1, read as the reverse complement.
CGGCACCCTTCAACTCGGGAACCCCGCGTGGATCGCGGAAGAGACCGGCGTCGCCGTGCTCTCCGACATCCGCATGCGCGACGTGGCGGCTGGTGGCAACGGAGCGCCGCTGGCGAGCACGTTCGACACGATGCTCGCTTCAGGACAGTTCGACGAAGCCGCTGCGTTCCTGAACCTGGGCGGCATCTCAAACATGACGATCGTCGGCGCCGGCCGCATGCCGATCGCGTACGATCTCGGACCTGCCAATGCCCTCGTCGATGCTGCGATGGTCCGGTTCACGGACGGCAGAGAGCGGTTCGATGCAGGCGGAGAGCGCGCCCGAGCAGGTCGCGTTCAAGCCGCGCTGCTGGAGCGGCTGATGGATCACCCGTACTACGCCCTCGAACCGCCGAAGGCGACCGGCAAGGAGACCTTCAGTTCCGACTACCTCGCATCGATCCTTGCCGCGTTCCCTGAAGTTGCGGAGGACGACGTTCTGGCAACCCTCACGGAACACGCTGCGGCCCTGGTGGCAGCCGAGGCTGAGAGTCAGAAGGTATCCCATGTCATCGCCAGCGGCGGAGGGGTCAGGAACCCATACCTCGTTGAACGTTTGAGAGACCACCTTGCCGACATCCAGTACCTCAGCATCGAGGAACTCGGTGTGTCCCCTGAGAGCAAAGAGGCGTACATGATGGCGCTGCTCGGCTTCCTGTCCTTGAGCGGGGTGGGCGCATCCGTGCCTTCGTGTACCGGTGCGAGTGACACGAGGATCCTGGGGACCTTGACTCCCGGCGCCTCCGGTTGGCCACGCATCGAGACACTCCCCGCAGACACGGCGCCCAGCCGCCTCGTGATCCTGGATGAAGGAAACGATTATGGCGTTGCTTGAGGTCAGAGGGATGACCACGAGTGTCATCAAGCGAACTCGAACGGTTCCCATCATCAGGGACGTCAATCTCACCGTCGACAAGAGCGAAACGCTTGGGATCGTCGGCGAGAGCGGATCCGGCAAGTCCGTAACCATGCTGTCGGTCATGGGGCTGATCCCGTCACCCCCGCTGAAGATCACGGACGGATCGATCCTGCTGAATGGGCGTGAGCTCGTCGGCACCAAGGAACGGACCATGCAGGGCGTGCGTGGCCGCGAGATGGCCATGGTCTATCAGGATCCGATGGTCTCGCTGAATCCAGTGATGCGGATCGGACGGCAGATCGAGGAGGGGATGGTCGCCCACGGAATGGACCAGGCTGAAGCGTCCCGCAGATCCCTCGAGGTACTCGAGCAAGTCGGCATACCCGATCCGCCCCGCGTCAGTAACGCCTTCCCCCACGAACTCTCCGGCGGAATGAAACAGCGGATCATGATTGCCTCCGCACTGGCGCTGTCACCAGAGCTCCTGATCTTCGACGAACCAACGACCGCGTTGGACGTGACCATCCAACAGCAGATTCTCTACCTCGTGCGTGAACTGCAGAAGAAGACCGGTGTGGCTGTGATCTGGATCACCCACGATCTCGGGGTACTCGCCCGGTTGGTCGATCGTGTGGCCGTCATGTATGGGGGGCGCGTGGTCGAAGTCAACAACATCCGTCGGCTCTTCGCCGAGCCACAGCACCCCTACACGGAGGCGCTCATCGCTTCGGTGCCGGGGATGGCTGACGACGAGCGAGCGCCACTCGAACAGATTCCGGGCAACCCTCCCGAGGTCGGGAGCATGCCCCGAGGTTGTCCATTCGAGCCACGTTGTCGGTACTCGGCCGATCGATGTGTCTCCGAGATGCCATCTGCGCGCGAGAGCGGCGAGGGCGAGGTTGCCTGCTGGGTTCCGAGAGAGGAATGGCGATGACACCGGCGATTCGTGTTGAGGGCCTCAGCAGGGTGTTCCCCGGGCGTAGCGGTGAAGGCGATGTCTACGCGCTCACGGACGCAACATTCGAGGTCGCCAGGGGCGAAACGCTGGGTCTCGTCGGGGAGAGTGGATGCGGCAAATCGACGCTTGCTCGCCTTCTCGCTCGCCTGGACAAGCCGACAGCCGGCCGCATCGAAGTGAACGGCACAGACGTGACCGGTCTCTCCGACCGTGCCTTCCGTTCACATCGCGGCGACATCCAGATGGTGTTCCAGGATCCATTTGGATCTCTCAACCCTCGTCAGACGGTCGGTCGGACCATCGGCGAGGTGCTCGATGTGCACGGGCTCGTCGACGGTCGCCAGGAGCGCGAGGACCGGATCAACGAATTGCTCACGATGGTGGGACTGGGTACCGGATTTGCATCTCGACTCCCGCGGCAGCTCTCGGGCGGCCAGATGCAGCGCGTGGGCATCGCCCGCGCGCTCGCCGTCGAACCGTCGATTCTCGTTCTGGATGAATCCGTCTCCGCTCTTGACGTGTCCGTCCAGGCCGAGGTGATGAACCTGCTCGTGCGCATGCGTGACGAACTCGACCTGACCTATGTGTTCATCTCCCACGATCTCGGCATGGTGCGGCACATCTCGGATCGGATCGCAGTGATGTACCTGGGTCGCGTCGTTGAGCTCGGAACCTGGAAGGACGTCTCGGACCATCCGCTGCATCCCTATGCCATTGCTCTACAGCACGCTGTTCCTGTGGCAGACCCGGCGTTGGAATCGGGGGAGATCGAAGCTCCTCTGGAGGGTGAGGTCCCGAACCCGGCGGATCCGCCGAGTGGATGCGCGTTTCATCCTCGGTGCCCGCTGAAGGAGGATGTCTGCTCCGAGCGAAGGCCGGAGCTGGTAGCAGTCGACGATGGGCGGCTTGTCGCCTGCCACGTGGTGGCTAGTTACCAGGGTGGTGGCATGCTGGGCGAAGCGTCCGATGAGGAGTCGTGAGAGGAGTGCGTATGGCCGCGATGTCACCTGTATCCAACGACCTCGACGAGTTGCGAATTCGCCCGGCTGACCTCTCTGACGCCGAACAGATCGCTGCGATGCATGTCGCTTCACTTCGAGAGACGTACGCCGAGATCATGCCTCGTGACACCGTTGACCGCGTGGACGTCGCCACTTGGACGGAGATCTGGGTCGAGCGACTGGCGGAGCGCGCGAAGCATGGCCGACACGTTGAGATCGCAGACTTGGACGGCGCGGCGGCTGGATTCGTCTACTTCGGTTCGTCCGCCGACAACGATGTCGGAGACTCGTCTACGGGCCACATCTACTCCCTGTACACCTCTCCACATGTGGTGCGCCGAGGGATCGGATCGGTGCTGGTGCGGCAGGCACTCAACACGATGTCGGAAATGGGATTCGAGGACGTGACGCTCTGGGTGGTAGTTGGGAATGCGGCGGCAATGGCGTTCTATGAGCATCACGGCTGGACGCGTGACGGTGCTCGAAGGACTGAGATGATCGCTCTGGACGACGCGACAGGGGACGGACACCCACTCGAGACACTCCGCTACCGCCGCAAGGCATCTACGTGGGAGAGGTGACACATCGATGACACTCTGGGATGAGATCAAGGAGCAACCGGCAGCTCTGCGGAGGATGCTGGACCACAACCGGGCGAAGGCGGCCGATGTGGCTGACCGGCTCAACGATGAGGAGCCGATGTCGGTGCTCATCGCCGCCCGCGGAACCTCGGACAACGCCGGGCGCTACGCCCAGTATGTGTGGGGAGCACGCAACGGTCTCAATGTCTCCCTCGCGACGCCCTCCCTCTTCACGGTCTACGGCCGTCCACCGCGCCTCGACGGGACCTTCGTCGTCGGCATCTCGCAGTCAGGTGAATCTCCCGATCTCGTTGCCGTTCTCGAAGAGGCAGTGTCCCAGGGGCGTCCAACGCTCGCTATCACGAACCATGCAGATTCTCCGATGGCGCAGATCGCAGACCACAGCATCGAGCTCCATGCCGGTGAGGAGAAGGCGATCGCTGCCACCAAGACATACACGACGCAGCTGGCGGCCATCGCCCTGCTGTCGAGCGCCCTGGCGGGGGAGGACGATCCCCTTGACGCGGCTGTCAAGGACACGCAGTGGGTACTGGACCAAGCAGAGGACATCGCGCGTTACGCACAGGGCTTCGCGGATATCGACCGAGCTGCTGTGCTCGGACGGGGCTTCAATTTCTCCACCGCGTTCGAGTGGGCGCTCAAGCTTCAGGAACTCACGTACATCCTGGCCCAGCCCTACTCGACAGCCGACTTCATGCATGGCCCGCTCGCTCTGGTTTCGAGTGGCTTTCCAGTTCTCGCTGTTGCCCCTTCGGGCTCACCACACGCCGTGATCCATGAACTCCTCGCGAGGCTCACTGCTGACCTCGGTTCGCGCCTTGCGGTGATCTCCGACGATGATGGAACCCTGGCACTGGCGGAGGCTCCCATCCGCATTCCAGCCGGTCCTGAATGGCTGAGTCCCATCACGTCGGTGATCGCCGCGCAGGTCTTCAGCTATCACCTCGCGGTAGCAAAGGGGATCGATCCCGATGCGCCGAGGACGATCCAGAAGGTCACCCGGACGACATGAGGCCGGGACCGACCACGGATGCTGTGACTACGCTGGCGTGATGGATGCGATCACCCTGCTGGCTGAACTTCTCGGCGAGGACCGTGTGCATACGCACCCTCTCGACCTGCTCATCTACGCCAAGGACGCGGGTGTCGACCCGGGTAGTCCCATGGCGGTGGTTCTCCCCGAAACCACCTACGAGGTTGCCGAGGTCATGCGGATCGCACACGATACCGGCATGCCTGTTGTCGCAAGGGGAGCAGGCACCGGGTTGGCAGGCGGCGCAAAGGCGAATGACGGAGCGCTCCTCGTCGTCCTGACCCGGATGAACGATCTGGTGGATGTCGACGAAGTCGGCCTCACCGCATGGGTGGGACCGGGCATGGTCAATCTCGAACTATCGCGTCTGCTCGCTGACCGGGGTCTGCATTTCGCTCCAGACCCCGCTTCGCAGCAATCGTCAACCGTTGGCGGCAACCTGGGAACCAACGCCGGCGGTCCGCATTGTCTTGCCGAGGGATCCACTGTTGCCCATGTTCTCGGTGTGGAGGCGGTGACGTTCGACGGGGAGATCCTCACGATCGGGGGAGCGGAGCCTGACCCGATCGGTCTGGATCTACGGGGTGTGCTGGTCGGATCTGAAGGAACACTCGCTGTTGTCACGAAGATCCTGGTGAAGCTCACCGAGAACCCTCCCGACGTCGTCACGATGCTCATTGCCTTCGACAACAT